>JABGRQ010000070.1 GCA_018648225.1 Chloroflexota bacterium | reverse complement strand
CAATGGTGAAGCCGTATTGGTTTTGTGAATAAGAATTTTGGCTTCAATGGTATAATGCGATTTCGCACAAAGAAAAACAGTGACGTTCCAAACCATATCTTCGTAGAAAGATTTTTAGAAAATCAGTGAGTAGAGTAGTATATCTCTCTCTGCACATTTGTTTATGGCTGTGTAATTATCAAGAATATCTTATTTGAGCGCCGTAGGAGTTCGTTTACTTCTACCTGACTTTGTGTCACAAGCTCGCAGGAGTGAGGTTATGTCTGGACATTCAAAATGGTCAACGATCAAACGAAAAAAAGGTGCCGAAGATGCCAAGCGTGGCAAGATATTTACGCGCCTTGCCCGTGAGATCGCGGTAGCAGCTCGCAACGGCGGCGGTGATCCCAATATGAATACAACTCTGGCGCTGGCCGTTTCAAGAGCCAAAGCTGCCAATATGCCTAAAGAGAATATCGATCGTGCCATCAAACGTGGTACGGGTGAAGATAAGGGCGCGGCGGCCTATGAAGAAGTGGTGTACGAAGGCTATGGCCCGCACGGCGTTGCGTTTATGATCGAATGTGCCACCGATAATCGCAATCGCACGGTTGCTGATCTGCGCCATATCCTGACGAGCAGCAGCGGTAGTTTGGGAGAAGGCGGCTCGGTTGCCTGGCAATTTACACAGGCCGCATATTTCACCTTCCCTGCTGATGGATATGATGAAGATACTATTTTTGAACTGGCGCTGAACGGTGGTGCCGATGATGTTCAAATGGAAGCAGGTATTGTTGAAATTACAGGGCCAATTACATCCTTCAAATCCATTAATGACGAACTGGCAAAAGCGAGTATTCAATACGATGAAGCCGGTTTGCGCATGATCCCTAACCAGGAGTTGGAATTGAGTGCAGCAGATACTATTCAAGTACTAAAAGTCATCGAGCGACTGGAAGAACTCGATGATGTGCAAAATGTATATTCCAATCTAAATATTTCTGATGAAGCTCTGGCACAGTATGAAGGATAAAAGCTGATGCTGGTTCTTGGGATTGACCCCGGAACTGCTACCACGGGTTACGGCCTTGTGCGCGAAACCGCCGGGGGGCAGCTTATTGTCGTAGATTATGGGGTAGTGCTTACTTCGGCAAAATTACCGATGCCCAAGCGCTTACTTGAAATCTATCGGCAGCTAAAAGATATTGCCTTTCTCCATCGCCCCGATGCGGCTGCGGTGGAGAAATTGTTTTTTCAGACCAATGTTCGTACAGCTATCACTGTGGGACAGGGGCGCGGTGTAGCGATTCTTGCGCTGGCAGAGGCAGATATTCCTGTTGCTGAATACACTCCCCTCGAGATTAAGCAATCTGTGGTGGGTTATGGCAATGCAGATAAAAATCAGGTACAGCAAATGATCCGTGCCCTGCTGAACATGAAGGAAATTCCGCGCCCCGATGATGCCGCCGACGCGTTGGCGGTTGCTGTGTGTCATATTCACAGTTATCGAATGGCAGATCTATTGGGATAAAGACCTATGACCGAATTACAACTCTTCACACGTTTTGGCGCCGCGCTGGCGATTGGCTTTTTAATTGGTCTCCAACGCGAATTCGCATCTGGCACGCGCAGTCAGGAAATTGTTGCCGGGGAGCGGACATTCGCGCTCATGGGGGTGGTCGGCGCTCTCGCAGCGATGGCCGCCGATCAACTGGATGCTCCACTCGCATTTTTCGGGGTGATTCTGTTATTGGGGCTTTTCTCTGCTGTGGCGTATTTCATCGATGCCTGGCGCGGTTTTGTTGGGTTGACTACCGAAGTTGCCATTATTATCACCATATTAATTGGTGCTCTGTGCTATTGGGGCTACCTTTCTTTGGCAATGGCGCTGGGGATTGCCACGACGGCGCTTCTGTCCTTGAAACTTGAAACAGATCGTTTTGTTCGTTCACTGACACGCGAAGATATATTTGCCGCATTGCAGTTTGCAGTGATCAGTGCCATCATCTTGCCCATACTCCCGAACCAGAGTTTTTTACCGCCGCCTTTTGACGTGTTGAATCCCTTTAAGATATGGCTGATGGTTGTTTTTATTTCAGGAATTAGCTTTTTAGGCTACGTTGCCATAAAAATTGTCGGCCCGGAACAAGGGATCGGCCTAACCGGATTTTTGGGTGGTCTGGTATCCAGCACGGCTGTAACGCTCAGTTTTTCAGACCGTAGCAGCCGAGAGCCGAATTTATCAAAACCTTTTGCGCTGGCAATTATGATTGCCTGGACAGTGATGTTTTCGCGCGTGCTGATTGAAGTGGGCGTACTCAACCGGCAACTCCTTGGCATGGTATGGAAACCTCTGACGGCGGCAGGTTTAGTAGGCCTGCTGTATGGGGGGTATCTATTTTTCTCGCAGCGAGCCGCCGAAAAAGGAAACATGGATTTCTCAAACCCCTTTGACCTGAAGTCGGCCATTAAATTTGGTTTATTGTATGGGTTGGTATTGCTCATCTCGCGGGCTGCGCAAATGTATTTTGGCGATACGGGTATCCTAATATCCAGTTTGCTCTCCGGCATAGCTGATGTAGATGCGATTACGCTTTCAATGGCGGAACTCAGCAATACGGGGGACGTGGAACTTCATATCGCTTCACGGGCTGTGGTGATAGCCACCATGTCGAATACGGTTGTCAAGGGCATCATTGCATTGATGGGAGGTTCAGCCGTTTTGCGCAAAGCGCTTTTGCCAGGTTTGCTCGCCATGACTGCCACAGGAATTGGTTTGGCGTTTGTTTAGCAGGAGTAAATTATGATCGCAACCGTCCGAGGTCGTGTCATTGAGATTGGCCTAGATCGTGTCATTATTGAAATGGGGAATGTAGGGTTGTGGGTATATATTCCCGATCAGTTTCGCTTGAGCCTGGGAATGGGGGAAACGATCTCATTGCATACTCATCTAGTTGTGCGTGAAGATTCTCTCACCCTTTATGGTTTTTCAACATCAGAAGAACGCGAATTTTTTATTCTCTTGCTTGGTGTGAATGGCATTGGCCCTCGTCTGGCGCTGACCACGCTTTCAACCCTCAACCCAACAGCCATTCGTCGGGCTGTCTTTTCGGAGCAGGCTGCGGTGTTTCAACGTGTTCCCGGAATTGGCTCCAAAACCGCGCAACGGATTGTGCTTCATTTGCAAGGACGCATCACTGCTACGGATGACTTGGATGGGTTGGTAACAATGGCGGATACGGATAGTCAGGTTGTGGAAGCTCTGATTGTGTTGGGGTATAGTGTTGTCGAGGCACAGGCCGCAGTACAAGCCATCCGGAAGGATGCTCCCGATGACGTTGAAGAACGCATTCGCTTCGCATTGCAATATTTTGGCTGATGTCCGCTAAATCGGCGTGATGCGGTTGGTTGAGATCAATTCAAAAAATCACGATGCCCGCCAGCTCCTGATGAACCTTTATTTGGAGGTATGTTTTGTCAATTAACCAAAAAATCGCATTTATTGGCCCTGGTGTTATGGCCGAGGCGATGATTGCTGGAATTATCCGTTGTGGTGTGGCAACTCCGGAACAGATCACTGTTTCGGGGCCACGTATCAACCGCGGGCAAGATTTGGCAGATCGCTATGGAATCACTTCGCTCACAGACAATCCTTCTGCCGTAGAAAATGCCGATGTGATCGTCTTATGCGTTAAACCCCAACATCTAAAGGTAATTTTGCCCGAACTCTCTGGCAAGCTCAAGCCGTCGGCATTTGTATTGTCTATTATTGCGGGAGCAACTATTGAAAAACTTTCACAGGGATTGCAATGTGACAATGTGGTGCGCTCAATGCCTAATACGCCTGCTCAAATTGGCGAAGGTATCACAGTTTGGACAGCCGCCGCGGCAGTCTCTGATGCGCAGCGCCAAATTGCCAGAAAAATGCTGGGCGCGCTGGGCGAAGAAATTTATCTGGATGAGGAATATTATCTGGATATGGCAACCGCGCTATCAGGCACCGGGCCTGCTTATGTATTTATGTTTATGGAAGCTATGGTGGATGCGGGCGTGCATTTGGGGTTTCCGCGGCGTATTGCTGAACAATTGGTGGCCCAAACAGTGCGTGGTTCGGTAGACTATTACCGGAAGAGTGAACACCCGGTACATTTGGCTCGTTTAAGAAACCAGGTTACTTCTCCGGGAGGCACATCGGCTGCGGCTTTATATTATTTAGAGAAGGCTGGTTTTCGCACGGCGATTTCGCGCGCAGTGTGGGCGGCTTATGAACGATCGCAGGCTTTGGGTAAAGGATCTCAATCTCAATCGCCAGATGATGCCTGATGTCCATGTAAGATGTGAAAAAACGCACCAATGCTGAATCAAACTGGACAATATGATGGCTTTCGGGTATTATTTGATCGCTAGTATCCCTATTGGGGGATATTAGTAGTTATTTTTTTGGTAGAGAACCCCTAATGGATGTGAGTACTCATTTACCCCCCTCGCGTGATGTTGGCCGGAGACACAATCAGTATTCGTTTCACGGTATGATACCTCACCCTGGAGGGTTTTCTTATATCTGCCCCAGCGATTGTGATATTCAATCGCTGTAAAATTATTGGTGGCCTCATTGCAATATTCTCGATGAAGCCGTACCAAATATTTCCGCAATAATTGACAAATTGATAGAAACCAGGAGGTAAAATGTCTGATCTGATCCAAAGAATCACTACAGACTTACAGCAGCAAATCGAGGCTTTCCAGCCTGCGCTGGAGGTTCGTGATATCGGAACGGTTTTAGAAGTGGGGGATGGTATTGCGCGCGCGACTGGCTTGTCGGATGTGCGCTCTCAAGAGTTGGTACAGTTTGAAAATGGAGTTATGGGAATTGCCTTCAACCTTGAACGTGATACCGTTGGTGTCACTATTATGGGTGATTATGCCGGTATTAGCGAAGGTATGACTGTACGTACGGTAGGGCGGATTGCATCGGTGCCGGTTGGTGATGCTATGGTTGGGCGCGTGGTGAATGCGCTTGGTCAGCCGATTGATGGTAAAGGTCCGATGCCAACGACAGGTTTTCGCCCAATTGAACGCATCGCCCCTGGTGTAATTTTGCGCCAGGACGTTGATACGCCCTTGCAGACAGGTATTAAAGCCATTGATTCGATGATCCCGATTGGCCGTGGTCAGCGTGAGTTGATTATTGGTGATCGTCAAACCGGAAAAACAGCGATTGCCATTGATACCATTATCAACCAAAAAGGCGAAGACGTTATTTGTATCTATGTTGCCATCGGCCAAAAGAAAGCGGCAATTGCGCGGACAGTTGCCACCCTTGAAAAATTTGGTGCGATGGAACATACTATTGTGGTGGCTGCCACGGCAGATGAACCTGCCGCCCTTCAGTATATTGCACCGTATGCCGGTTGTGCCATTGGCGAAGAATTCATGGAAACTGGCCGCGATGCACTTGTGATCTATGATGACCTTTCGAAACACGCTTGGGCATATCGTCAGGTTTCGCTGCTATTGCGCCGCCCTCCGGGTCGTGAAGCGTATCCCGGTGATTTGTTCTATTTACACTCTCGCTTACTGGAGCGAGCGGCTCGCCTCGCTGACCAATATGTGATTGTTTCGAAAGATTATTTAGACTCGCTGGCTAAGGCAGATGATGCTATTGACGGCAAGGTATATGGGGGACCGTTATCACATCATTATGCAGATGAAGCGCTGCAGGCAATGGAGAATAGTGGTGATTATCAGGTTATCAAAGTAGACGGCACGGGCGGCTCATTGACAGCTCTGCCGATTATTGAAACCCTGCTTGGCGATGTGTCGGCCTATGTCCCGACGAATGTGATTTCCATTACCGACGGGCAGATTTATTTGGAAAATAACCTTTTCTACGCTGGTATTCGACCGGCTGTAAATGTTGGTTTATCGGTTTCTCGTGTGGGTGGTGATGCTCAAACGAAGGCAATGAAGCAAGTTGCCGGTGGTTTGCGCATGGATATGGCCTCATTCCGTGAGTTGGCTGCATTTGCTCAATTTGGCTCCGACTTGGATGCTGGCACACAGGCTCGCCTGAATCGAGGTCAGCGTTTGCAGGAGTTGCTCAAACAGCCTCAATATGAGCCTGCTTCTGTTGAGAAGCAAATCATTGCAATATTTGCAGGCACCAAAGGCTTTGCTGATAAAGTTGATCTCGAACGGATGCGCGAATGGGAAGAAACCCTTATGCGCTATATGGAAACATCCCATCCAGAGATTGGCAAAGCAATTGTTAAGGATAAACGAATCACAGATGAAACGGAAGTACAATTGCGTGCTGCACTTGATGCTTTCCGTTCAGCTTGGCAGTAACTCAGGGAGCGCTAAATGGCTAACGCTCGAGAAGTAAAACTACGTATTCGTAGTGTGAAGAATATTGCCCAGGTAACACGTGCTTTGCAGGCCGTAAGCGCCAGCAAAGTTCAGAAAGCTATGCAGGCAATGTATCGCACACGACCGTATGCAACGAAAGCATGGCAAGTGCTGACGCACGTTGCCGCTCAACCCGGCAGAGGGGTATTGCATCCCCTATTAGCGGAGCGAGAGCAAGTCAAAAACACGCTGATTGTTCTCATCAGTGGAGATCGCGGACTTGCTGGTGCATATAATGCTAATATTGTTCGATTCACGCTACAAAAGTTTGGCTCATATCCTCATCCGGCAAAATTTATTACGATTGGCCGCAAAGGGCGCGATTTAATGTTCCGCCGCGGCCAGGAAATTCTGGCAGAATTTAGCAATCTCCCGGCAGCCCCGGAATTTGCAGATGTGTCTGCGATTGGACACCTGGCGGTGGATGAGTTTCTGTCAGGTAATGTTGACGAAGTCTATTTAGTTTATACCGACTTTGTAAATATGGTTAAGCAAATTCCCACGGTCAAAAAACTCCTCCCCCTCGAGGTGGATTCTGGTGAGGGACGCGTGGAGGCTTTTGGCATAGAACAGCACGGCCCTGAAGCGACATATATCTATGAGCCAGGGCAAGAACAACTTCTTGATGAGATCGTTCCTCGTTTCACGGCTTTGCAAGTATATCAGGCGGTGATGGAATCACTGGCCAGTGAACATGCTGCTCGTATGGTTGCTATGAAAAATGCTACTGAGAATGCGACCGAACTCAGCGCTGCTTTGCAACTTCAATACAACAAAGCGCGTCAACAGAGCATTACCAGTGAAATGTTAGATATTGCCGGTGGCGCAGAAGCCCTGGCGCAAAGTTAAAATACTAGAATCAGTGTTTTCACTGATTGCGATAATTTGGAGGTAAACATGGCTAAAGCTACAGGCCGCATCATACAAATTCAAGGCGGTGTCGTGGATGTCGAATTCGCCGCTGGTCAATTGCCGGGCCTCTTTGATGCCCTCGAAATTCCACAAGGGGAAGGTTATCCCCAGGTTTTAGAAGTCCAGAAGCACCTGGGAAATAACTGGGTTCGATGTGTTGCTATGGATACAACCGAGGGCCTTCAGCGTGGGACTGAAGTTCATTCCACCGGGGCGCCCATTAAGGTTCCCGTAGGCCTGCCAACGCTTGGACGCATATTTAATGTTTTGGGACGCCCCGTTGATGGGGGTAGCCCTGTAGAGGCAGAAGAGTACTACCCCATTCACCGGGCTGCCCCGCTATTTGAAGATCAATCTACGCAGGTGGATATTTTTGAAACGGGTGTAAAAGTAATTGACCTGATTGCTCCCTTTACCAAAGGCGGTAAAACTGGCATTTTTGGCGGTGCAGGCGTTGGCAAAACCGTTGTGATTATGGAGTTAATACGTTCGGTGGCGATGGAACACGAGGGCAACTCTGTGTTTGCTGGCGTAGGCGAGCGCACTCGTGAAGGCACCCAGCTTTATCGCGAGATGATCGAATCGGGTGTTATGAAAGACACCGTTATGGTTTACGGGCAAATGAATGAACCTCCTGGGGTGCGTTTGCGCGTGGCCTTGAGCGCTTTATCAATGGCCGAATACTTCCGTGATCAGGGCCGTGACGTGCTATTATTTATTGATAATATTTTCCGCTTCAGTATGTCGGGGTCTGAAGTCTCGGCGCTCCTGGGGCGTATGCCTTCCGCGGTTGGGTATCAGCCGACCTTGTCTACCGAGATGGGCGAACTACAGGAACGCATCACATCTACTCGTACAGGCTCGATCACATCGATGCAGGCGGTTTATGTTCCCGCTGATGACTATTCGGATCCTGCTCCGGTTGCTACCTTTACCCACCTCGATGCAACCATTGCGCTTGAACGCTCCATTTCTGAGAAGGGCATTTATCCGGCTGTTGATCCGTTGGCCTCTACCTCACGTATTCTCGACCCCTTGATTGTGGGTGATGAGCACTATCGAACTGCCCGCGAAGTCCAGGCGGTTTTGCAACGCTACAAAGACCTGCAAGATATTATCGCCATTCTGGGTATTGATGAACTCAGCGAAGATGATAAGCTGATTGTTTCCCGTGCCCGTAAAGTGGAGCGTTTCTTCTCGCAGCCTTTCTATGTTGCCGAACAATTTACCAATATGCCGGGTAAGTATGTTCCCATTCGAGAGACTGTACGCGGTTTCCGTGAGATTTTGGACGGAAAGCACGACGACATCCCCGAAGATGCTTTCATGTTTGCCGGAACCATTGACGATGTTGTAGAAAGCGCCAAGCAATTGGCTGCATAAGCGAAGGGAACAATGCCTATTCGTTGTGAGATCGTTTCTCAAGACCGTTTGATTTTTGAAGGTGATGCCGATTCGGTGCTTTTGCCAGGCACAGAAGGTGAGATGGGCATACTCCCGAACCACGCGCCGCTGTTATCGACGCTGTCTTTTGGCGTTATCAAGGTGCGCCAACAGAACGCGGAAGAGATTTTTACAGTCGCTGGCGGGGTAGTGGAAGTTCAACCCAAAATTATCACAGTGCTGGCAGATCGGGCTGAAAATGTGCGCGAGATTGATGTTGCGCGTGCTGAGGCCGCTCGTCAGCGCGCCGAAAAAATCCTCGCCGAAGGGCCTCCGCCCGATTCCGATTCTTTCTTGCGAATGGAAGCAGCTTTGCGGCGTTCCAACCTCCGTTTGGATGCTGTGCGCCGCTACCGTCAGGGACGCCGTGCGGATGTGCCTTCCATGCTGGAAGATCGGGGTTAGTGCCTGATGGCCCTTTTCTCAAAAGACATTGGAATTGACCTGGGTACGATTTGGACGCGTATTGCAGAAGATGGACAGGTTATTCTTCAGGAGCCCACAGTTGTTGCGATTGCGGTTGATGAACTGAAAATTGTCTCCCTGGGGCAGGAAGCTCAGGATATGTATGGGCGTGTTCCTGATACCCTGGAGGTGGCCTATCCGTTGAAGAATGCCGTTATCGCGGATTACGAAGTTTCCGAGAAGCTATTGGAATACCTTATCCGCAAAGTGAGCAGTCCAGCGCGTATCTTTCGTCCGCGGGTGATGATGTCCGTCCCCTATGGTGTCACCAGCGTTGAGCGTCGTGCCGTGCATGAAGCCGCGCTGGAAGCGGTCAAACGTGATGTCTTTTTGATCTATCAACCTATGGCGGCAGCTTTGGGGGTCGATTTACCATTCCACACACCCACCGGGAATATGATCATTTGTCTGGGCGGTGGTGCAACCCAGGCCGCCGTTATGGCTACCTATGGGATTGTTTCAGCGGAGACCGTTCGGATGGGTGGGTTGCAATTGGACGATGCGATTATGACCTATATCCGCCGCAAATTTGGTTTGGTGATTGCACAGCCAACAGCCGAACGCATCAAAATGGAAATTGGTGCAGCCGTCCCGCAGGATGAAGAAAGAAGCATCGAGATACAGGGCCAAGACCAGGTTACAGGCTTGCCGCGCCCGCTGACGCTTACTACCGGTGAAATTGTTGAAGCCCTACAGGATGTGTTGAGTAATGTTGTTGAGACGGCCCGGCGTGTACTCGAAAAAACCCCACCCGAGCTTGTATCCGACATCATTGATCGCGGTATCGCCCTGTGCGGCGGCGCATCCCTGCTTCGCGGTATCGACAAATTGCTGACTAAAGAATTAGGCGTCCCCGCTTATCTTGTTGATAACCCCACGACATGTGTGGCAGAAGGGACATCATTGTCTTTGCAACCCAGTGTTTATGCGAAAATAAAACGCAACTTACCGCCAGTATAAACACATTAGCGGATATGGATTTTACGAATGAAAAAAGCGAACTTTTTGCAAGTTCGCTTTTTTTGTTAAGGGTTTGCCTCTTTACTTCAAATAATACGACATCCTTTGTAGATGAGTTGCCGGATCAATATTCTCAACACGGACGCTTTCAGGTACTGATAACTGAATAGGGGCATAATTCAAGATTGCTTTGACTCCTGCTTCAATCAGCAGATCGGTAACTTCTTGGGCATGATCGGCTGGGACGGCTAACATGGCTACCTTTATCCCGGCAGCCTGAATTTCATCAGCCATATAAGCGACATCTTTTACAACCAATGTGCCAATCATTCCCCCAATTTTTTCGGCGGTATTATCGAAAATCATCGTGCACTGAAAACCGCGGTTGCGGAAGCCCGAATAATGGGCTAGCGCGTTACCTACATCACCTGCACCGATAATCGCCATATCCCATACTTGATCGAGATTTAGTATTTTTCGTAATTGATTACTGAGAAACTGAATATTGTAGCCGGTGCCTTGTTTCCCAAACTCACCAAATTGAGATAAGTCTTTTCGGATTTGGGCTGCAGAGACTCCCAGCCGGGCGCCGAGTTCTTGGGATGATGTAACTTGCTGGCCTTCTTGCTGCATGCGTTGTAACGAGCGTAAATAAAAGGGAAGTCGTCCGACAACGATGTCTGGAATATCTTGTTTGGTCATATAGGTGCTCCTGATCTGGGGAAGAATGCCCCCAATTATAGCATAGGCGCATCAAAAACTCCCCAATGGTATAATAGTCCTTTATTCCCAACGAACCGGGTACTGATCTTAGAGAATGACCCCATTTAGCCGATGTTTCATTGCAAAGGCCTGCGCCTTTCCATTTATTGCAAGCAACAAAGAGATAAAATGTTCATTGATGAAGTAGAAATATACGTGCGTTCGGGGCGTGGTGGGGCAGGCATTGTACACTTCCGCCGCGAAAAATATGTTCCCCGTGGTGGCCCAGATGGTGGTGATGGCGGTCGCGGTGGTAGTGTGGTTTTTCAAGTTGATAATAAACTGACTACTCTATCTCCGTTTCGACACAAACACCATTACCTTGCCGACGATGGCGCTAAAGGTGGCGGAAATAATAAAAGCGGTAAATCGGGGCAAGATTTGATTCTCCCAGTGCCACCCGGAACGCTCGTTTACGATGCGCATTCCGGCGAGTTGCTGGGAGATCTCACCGCAGAAGAACACCGGCTAGTGGTTTGTAAGGGTGGCCGTGGTGGTCGTGGAAATTCCCGTTTTGCATCTTCAACCAATAAAGCTCCCCGTCTTGCAGAGAAGGGTGCCCCGTCTGAAGAACGCAATCTGCGCCTGGAATTGAAGTTGATCGCCGATGTCGGGTTGGTCGGCGCCCCAAACGCGGGGAAATCGACGCTGCTATCGGCAGTGACCAATGCTACCCCAAAGATCGCCCCCTATCCCTTTACAACCTTGCAGCCCAATTTAGGCGTAGCTCGCCTCGATGTAGATATCTCGCTGGTTTTAGCAGATATTCCCGGCCTGATCGAGGGCGCGCATCAAGGTGTGGGCTTGGGGCACGAGTTTTTGCGCCATATTCAGCGTACACGTGTATTGATCCACCTGCTGGATGGCATGGCGGAAAACCCCTTGCTTGATTTTTCCCAGATCAATAGCGAGTTGGCTCTCTTTGACCCCGATTTAGCCACTAAGCCCCAGATTGTTGTTTTCAACAAAATGGATTTGCCCGATGTGCAAGCGCGCTGGCCGGAAGTTCAGCGTGAGCTGGAGAAGCGTGATTACGAAACTTACGCTATCTCAGCTGTAGCCGGTACGGGTGTGAAGCCGGTGCTATTTCGCGCCCGGCAAATACTGATTGAATTGCCTCTGATTCCGCTCACAAAAACCGAAGATATGCCCATCTACCGCGTAGAGGATGATCCACGCGCTTTTGAAATTGAGCGCGCTTCCGATGGTTTCATTGTCACCGGTGTGTCTATTGAGCGTGCTGCTCTTATGACCTACTGGGAGTACGACCAGTCGGCGCGGCGGTTTCAGCGTATCTTGAACGCGCTGGGTATCGAAGACGCGCTGCGCAAAGCCGGTATTCAACCCGGCGATACAGTTTATATTGGTAATCACGAATTGGAGTGGTCGGAATAATCGCGCGCATCGGAATTTTAGGCGGCACATTTGACCCGCCGCATAACGGACATCTGGCGCTGGCACATGCTGCTTTGCAGCATCTACATCTCGACCGGGTGCTATGGGTGCTGACCCTGCAGCCGCCCCACAAGCACGGGCAGCCTATCACCCCCCTGGCCGACCGCCTGGAGATGCTTCAGGCGGCTCTTGTTGAACATCCCAAATTTCAACTCTCACGTGTCGATATCGATCGCCCTCCGCCACATTATGCTGTAGACACGGTGGCTTGTTTGCGGCAGGAATACCCCGACGCGTGGCTGATATACCTGATGGGCGGCGATTCGTTGCGCGATTTGTCTCTGTGGCACACGCCGCAGGCTTTTCTCAATGCCTGCGATGCGTTGGGGGTTATGTGCCGCCCGGGGGCAGCGTACAACCTCGAGCATCTGGAAACCACCCTTCATGGGATCAGCACAAAAGTCCAGTTTATGGATATCCCGCCCATTGATATTGCTTCCTCATCGCTGCGCCAGTGCATTGCCGCAAATTTGTCCATCCACGAATATCTTCCCGCCGCCGTTGAAAAGATTATCCGCGCTCGCCAGTTGTATCGTTAAGGCAGCAAGCTGATTTGTACCCAAAATGCGCCCTCGGCATGCACAGTTGCCACGGCCAGGGGAAAGGGGAAATAATGCCCCGCCGGGTAATCATAATTGGGGTTTTCGGGTAGTGAAAGCGCGGGAATATCATCACGGAAGGTTTGGTGGGTCAGTCTGCCCGAGGTTTGGATCAACGCCTGGGCATTGTCCTTAATCCCCCAGGCCCAGCCCTGAGGCAATTCTTCGCCCTCGAAGCGCCCAGCCCACCCCGAAGAGAGATAATTCTCCGTCATAATGCCCAACGGAATTTGAGCCTCAATAGGGGTTTCGGACACGTATTCTATGTGCAAGCCTTCATTGGCTAGCGTAAAAGTTTTACTCACCGAGGTCGATTTTAGCCGGACGCCATTAGCAATGTGCTCAACGCGATACTCATCCCACGGCCCGGCAAACCCGCCGGGTATCACCCCTGGGTCGGCCTGCACCCCCGCGGCCAAATCCCAGCCCAGCGGATCGCTCAGCCCGACGGCAAATTGAGAACTCGGCGCGACAAGCTGTGTAATCGAGCCATTTTTCTGACGCGCCAGCAGCAGGCTCAAACGCCCTCCCTGGGGGTCAATGATGGCAAAATAATCTGTCGATGCCAGCAGGCACTCGGCCTCACCATCGAAATCGGGGTCAATTGTGCAATCCGTGAAAATTTCACCATTTTGCAAAGGCGTTGCGGCAAGTTCCCACTTGGCGGCAGCGAGCCAAGTGCCAATTTCGCCCAAATAATTGGCGCGCAGTGCAGCAAGATTGGGGTGCAGTGGGTCGGCTGGCGCGAGTAAAGTGAGTAACGCCGCGTAGGCTAAATCAGCACTGGTGCTGTCAGGTGTGGCGCGCAAGGCGGTATATACCGCGGAATAATTTTCCTCATTTGAATTTTCTGATGTGATAGAAATGCGTGTATTTAGGCGCGGCTGGGTCAACAAGTCTCGCTCGTTGAGTACTTGCATCCAGGGATGTGCGGCAATATAGGCCATTGCTGGCCCGACAAGGTGCGCGTCGCCCCAATTGCTGTGAGGCAGGTCGCCGCCCAGCACGGTAAGGGGGCGCGATTCTTCAGGGGTGAGTGCTGCCTGTATCAGCGCCTGTCGGATTGCGCGGTTTAATCCGGAGTAGTCAATTTGTTGGGGCGTATTCGCGGGCATCGGCAATGGTAAATACAACTGTGCGCCTAGCTGGTAGATGTGAGTTTGATTGGTTTCGATGGCTGCATCGGGCGTAATTATCAGCCTGTCCGTTGATGCCGTTGTCAGCGTGGGGGCATATACCCATTGCGAATCCCTCACGCCAAATGCGGTTGTGGCGGCACGGTTATGCTGGCGGATAGGGTTAATTGCCCAGTCTGGCAAGTAGCCAAAGTATGCCGCTGGCAACGTCTCTGTCAGGTTGAGCAGCCCCTGGGACTGCAAGTTTGTGAGTTGAGGGATTTGCCCCATCATATCCAGCGCAGCCAGCGAGAGCGGCGCTGCGGCGTCTAGCAGAACAACTGGAGTGCGCCAATATTCCGCGGCATCCAGTAAATGGCTCAGGCCGTGGCGCTGCCCCAGCGGTCCGGTATGCGCGCCATCCCAGCGGCGAAGGGCTTGCGCGGGCGTCTGTGCGGGCATCGTATTCCAGAAGGCCAGCAGCAGTGGTGCCCGCCCGGACACATGCGCTTCGGATGAGACTGGCCCAATTTCGTCTATTTTTGTCTCTGTGCCAGGGTGAGCGCTGTAAGCCGCAGCATAAAAATGGCCGTTGAATTGGGGCAGTTTGTGGATGTTGAGTCGCACAGTGATCGTATCCAGTTTGGGATCGCGCACCACCAACGGGGTGGGGAGTTGGTCGGCGTTCAGGTACGGATTCAACACTCGCGCGGAGGCCAGTTCCCCCGCGGGAATGACGATAGATAAATCCCAGGCGCGGGTTTGGTCATCCAGCGTAGAAATTTGACTCCCCCCCGGGAGCCAGTCCAGCGCAAGGTAGATGTCGCCTTGTTCGGTGAGTTGCAGTTCGAGAACATCCAGCCGGATTTCGAGATTATGGGTTGTGCGGCGTGTGTAGAGTGCAATCAGATCGTGGCCGGGTAACTGCATATCGCTGGGATCAAGGGCGCGCAACTGTGCGAATTCCCAGGGCGCTGTTGGTGGCGGATAAACCGCTGTCGTGCAGGCAACCAGGGAAATGCAAAACCACAGAGACACAAAGCGCGCCAAGTTTTTCTGGTAGTGCTCAAGAAGGAAGTGATAGCCTGGAGATGTCATAGCGGACAATAAAC
>JABGRQ010000069.1 GCA_018648225.1 Chloroflexota bacterium | reverse complement strand
GAACAAATTTGCAGCCAATTGGCTCTTTCTGATTCTTAAAGTGCAAGGTTAGTAATATAACGATTGTTGCCACGATTTCTTACGGTGAAGAATTAGAACCAATGCTGAAAGAGCATGCAGTAGATGTGCTCTTGTTAGATATCAGTGTTCCAACATCAGCAGAAAACAACAATATCTATCCAATTCTGTATCTAATTCCCAAACTTATTGATCACTACCCCAATATGGCCATCCTGGTGATCTCAATGCACAGTCAGCCCACTATAATCAAGAATATTATCAGCGCCGGAGCCAGTGGGTATATTCTGAAGGATGACCGCCAAACCATTATGGAATTACCTTCGGTGGTGCGTGCAATCGCCAGTGGAAGCATCCACTTTAGCCGGATGGCATTGGAACAACTCAATAGAAAAATTTCCCCAGGTGATGCGCTCTCACCGCGTCAACTTGAGGCAATATCACTCTGTGCTGCATATCCAGATAAGACTACCGCTGAGTTAGCCCGGATTCTCAATGTAGCAAATTCCACAATGCGCAACTTACTCTCCGGCGCTTATGTACGCCTGAATGTTCACAACCGTCCGGCAGCGATTTCAAAAGCCCGAAAATTGGGTATCCTTGCGATGGAAGAATCATTTTTCTCGAAAGGGTAAGAAACTTTTTCTTAGTTGTCGCCCGGCTAGATTTAGATACTTGGTCGGGCTTTTTTTATACCGCAACCAAGCTGCGCGGGCAAATTTGCCATATTTCTTCGTCCAATATCAAGAAAATTCTCCTTGACACAGAACGAATGTTCAAGTAATATTACCTTAGCACAAATATTCTATCTATATATAAGGTGCTGCACACACAAGTATCCGTTCGGGAGAAAAGCTTATGATGGCACGAAAAAAAGCAGCCGGGTTGAATGAAAAACATGTCAAAGTTCTCCAAATCATCGAGAGCTATTCCACCAAATTCGGATACCCACCCACCATCCGAGAAATTATGGAACGTGCCGTTCTCTCATCCACATCAGTGGTGAACTATTATCTGGACCAGCTCGAAGAAAAAGGCTATATTGAACGCGACCGCGGCGTTTCGCGCGGTTTACGTATCATCAAACAATATGGCGAGGCGCTAACCGCAACTGCTGAACACGTTGTAGACACGATCAACGAATTATTGCAAATCCCGTTGGTTGGTCGTATCGTAGCGAGCAAGCCGATCCCCTTCCCGGATAGTGACTTCAATCCCTATGATGCAGAGTCATCGATGATTAATATCGCCAGGGATATGCTCCCTGACCCAGGGAGGAATATAAGTGATCTTTTTGCTATGGAAGTCCGTGGAGATTCGATGATTGACGCTATGGTAAACGACGGCGATATTGTTATTCTTAAGAAAACGCAAGAAGCACATAATGGTGAAATGGTTGCTATCTGGCTCAATGACAATAATGAAACCACTCTCAAATATTTCTTTGATGATGGAGACCATATCCGCTTGCAACCCGCAAACCCCACCATGGATCCAATTTATATCAATGACCGCAGTACCGTTGAAGTACATGGTAAAGTTGTGATGGTAGTACGTCAACTAGAAGCGCACTAACAATATTCAACTCGCGTAACAAAAAATCTCCGCTCGGAATAGAGCGGAGATTTTTTACATAAGCCAAATGAATATTCTACGGTTGAAGGCGAGACGCTCGCAACGTTTCATGCAAAGTTTGTCGCAAAGATTCGGGGAAATCATCCAATACACGGCGAATCAAAGCACTCGTTTGCTTATCAACGGTGACATTTAGCGCCTGACGCAAAAAATAAGCCGTCTCCTGGGGGGAACGTTGGATCAACAAACGAATTACATAAATCAAATCGCTTTTATGGGTGGAATTAATCTCCCGCACTTGGGGCATCAACCAGCGAAATATCAACGGCAAATTTTCAAATGATTTAATCTTCAACAATGCGGGGAGTGCGTGGATACCCAAATAGACCTTTGCAGGATCCGATGAAAGCAACCAGCTTTCCAGCAAGGCCAAATACTCATCAAATGCGGTCAGCCGTATATGCGCCAGGCCTTTTGACAACAAGGATCGCAGCACCTTATCTTCTTTACATTCCATACCCCAGGCTGTGATCCGTGAAATGATCTCTTGTTTAAACTCTCCTGAAAGATTACCCACAATTGCTATCGCCAAAAGACGAGTCTCCAGCCATCGCTCTGACCAAAGTTGGTCGGCGAGAATCAACGCCTGTTCGGGAGCATCGTCAACACGCGCCTGAAGTGTCTTTTCAATCTGGCGCATTACGGGCGGTGCTATCCGATAACTGTGAAGCAAGGGCGCCGCTTCGATCACCTGGCTGGAACGCAAAGTGCGATCGGCATAGAAATTTAACAATGCGTGCATGGCGCGTGAAAAAGCCAAGGGGTCATCAAATGTTGACACCAACTCATCAATTTGAGCAGAAAGTCGCACAGGTTGAATAGCAGGCATAAGATTTATTCAAATAATGTTGGCAAAAAATCAATTGCCTGATACTCATCAATAGCGTATGTAATCAATTGACGATCTTTTTCGGCCATATATGCGCCAAGCGTTTCTGCCATGCGTTCGAAAACAACTTGCCAACCGGCTCCAATTAACAGTAGGGGACGCCGCGCAGAAGCCCCGGTTTGTAGCTGAGACCACATGGCAGCGATTTCCGCTAATGTGCCAATCCCACCGGGCAAGGCAATCGCAGCGTCACATGCGTCAATCAGCGCGTAAAGGCGCTGGCGTAAGGTTGGATAGCGCATCTCTTCCAGCACCCACGGATTGGGCTTTACTGGCCGCCAGGCTTCAATCTCATCACAGGTCACACCGATAACATGCGCGCCTCTTTCTGCCGCGCCACGCGAAACGGCTTCCATCGTGCCAATATAGCCTCCGGTGAGGACAGTATGCCCTTGCCCACCAAGCAGTTGCCCGAGAATATATGCTTGCTGATAGGCCGGTTCGCCCGGTTTCGGTTTTGATCCACCAAAAACTGTAATTCGTTTCATCTACCAGTCTCGCTTGTAATTTCGTTCTAGCTTCGCCAGCATAGCTTGTTCAATATCAATCTCTGCAATACTCGCAATTTGCAGCAGATACAAAGCCACATCGGCTAATTCATCGGCCAGCCCATTCAGGTTCTCAGCTTGCTCATCCCATTGGAAATATTCTAAGACTTCCGCCGCTTCGAGGTTTAGCGAAATCGCCAAATTCCGCAACGTCTGCGGGCGCGGGCTGTCGGCTTCATACCAGGCTTTGGCACGCACAAAATTGTGCATATGTTCCGTAAGTTCACGAATATCCATAAACGCAAATTATACCGGAGATTCGTATCTTCTCAAAAACTTATGGTTTTCACAGCTTGGTGAGAAAACATCGAAAATCTCATAGCCTCCTGGTTTCCTCATAGAAATACAGTACAATAAGCACATTATGCGGATTATTCTTACCCACGAACAAACCGATTTCGACGGCATCGCCTCCCTGCTGGGAGCAAATTTGATCGACGAAAATGCTATCCCGGTGCTGCCACGGCGCATCAATCGCAATGTGCGCGGTTTTCTCACGCTCTATGGCGCCGAACTCCCTTTTATTGATCCGCGCGATATGCCAGGTGAGCCTATCGAGATGATTACCCTCGTGGATACGCAGTCTTTGGTCAGTGTAAAAGGCATGGGGGGTGAGACACACATCAAGGTAGTGGACCACCACAACCCCAAGCCGAATCTCCCCCCGGAGTGGGAGTTCATCTCTGATCAGACCGGAGCCAATACGACTATTTTCGTTGAGGCCATTCAAGAAAGGTGTCAGCATCTCAACATGGTTCAAGCAACGCTGTTGCTTCTGGGCATCTATGAGGATACCGGCTCTTTAACATATAGCCGCACCACTCCGCGCGATGTGCACGCCGCGGCTTATCTGCTGGAAGAAGGCGCCAATTTATCGATCGCGAATGATTTTCTCAACCATCCGCTCTCATTAGAACAGCAAGCCATTTACCGCAGCTTGCAAGCGAACGCAGAAAGCATGGATGTTCATGGATTGGCTGTATTGCTGGCTACCGGTGACGCGCAGGAATCCGAAGAGGAACTCTCCACAATTGCCCATAAACTACGCGATCTGCTCGACCCCGAAGCATTGATTTTAGTCATCCAGACCCGCGGGGGCGTACAACTGATCTGCCGCTCTACCAGCGATAATATCGATGTGGCCCAAATTGCTGCGCATTTCGGCGGCGGCGGGCATCCCCGCGCTGCCGCAGGGTTGATTAAGAATCGTACTCTCGAAGATGTATATGCTGAACTCAAGACCATCTTACCCCACCACGTCCAACCGTCTGTGACGGTTGGCGAAATTATGTCGAGCGCGCCACAAGTACTCACACCCGACACCCCGGTAGAAGCAGCCTCCCAGCGTATGCAGCGTTACGGTTACGAAGGCTATCCGGTAGTCGAGAATAATACCATCGTAGGTTTACTCACCCGCCGCGCCGTGGACCGCGCTCTTTCACACAAGCTCAACCTGCCTGCATCGAGTCTGATGAAAGCTGGTAATACACACGTTCATCCCGATCATTCCATCGAATATCTCCAAAACATTATGACGGATACCGATTGGGGTCAAATCCCGGTCGTCGAGCGTGGCAGCCATCAGATTATCGGTATCGTCACCCGTACCGATTTACTCAAAATACTCACCACCAAACCCACCCGCGCCGCGCCGCGCAACCTGAACGAAAAACTCAACCAAGCATTGCCCCCAGAGCGATTAGATTTACTCCATATGATTGCCGAAACGGCCAAAAGCCAGAACGCCGCACTCTTCATTGTTGGTGGTTTTGTGCGCGACCTGTTGCTCAACCGCCCCAGCCTCGATTTTGATCTGGTCGTGGAAGGCGACGCGATTGAATTGGCACAGGCGCTAGGTAATCAATTTGGCGGGCGTGTTACCACACATAAACGCTTTGGCACGGCCAAATGGCTGCTAGAAGAAAGCACCCTCCAACAAGGCAACCTGCCTGCCTCGCTCGATTTCATCTCTGCACGCACGGAGTTTTACACCCACCCCACCGCGCTACCCACCGTGGAACGCGGCAGCATCAAGCTCGATCTGCACCGCCGCGATTTCACCATCAATACGCTGGCACTGCGTCTCGATGGACATCATTACGGCGAACTCCATGATTACTGGGGCGGCCTGAATGATCTGCAAGACGAAAAAATCCGCGTACTGCACTCGCTTTCGTTTGTCGATGACCCCACACGCATTTTGCGCGCAGTGCGTTACGAAAAACGCTATAACTTCGCCATCAGCGAGCGCAGCTATCAACTCTTACTAGAAGCACGCTCACTGATGAACCGCATCTCTGGCGACCGCATCCGGCATGAACTGGACAATATTCTCGATGAGGAAAATGCCATCCAAATGCTGGATCGCTTAAACGAACTCGACTTGCTCAGTGAAATCCACAAAGACCTAAAGTGGAATCCTGAAATTGCCAGGCAAATTTCTACCCTCGAGGCACATACACCAGACTCGATCTGGAATCTCTCACCAGACATGGAAGGGGCGCGCCTGAAACGAGCTTTAGCCTACATCCTGTGGCTGATTCCCACCCCCATCTACCGCATTCAGGGCGTGATTAAACGTTTGAAATTACCTGCCGCCCTCACCGGAACCATCCGCGCGGCGTGTTTCATCTGGCACGATCTCCCCAACCTTGTAGACCAAGAACCCAGTGAAATTACCCGGCGTTGTGCAAAAACCCCACCACTGGCAATTTACGGCCTCTACCATGCAACCAACGACGAGAAAGTGCGTCAGTGCCTATTCCAATTCGCACAAAAATGGCGAGAGATCAAGCCTGTTACCACAGGTCACGATCTCAAAGAAATGGGGCTGGCTCCTGGACCGGTTTACGCACAAATTCTCGAAGACCTGCGCAGCGCCTGGTTGGATGAGAAAATCACCTCCGTGGAAGAAGAAATTCGCCTGCGCGATCAATTGATCGTAGCAAATAATTAACTCAGATTTTTGCCATATACTGAGACAATATCAAATCAATCGTGCTAATTTTTACGCTCACAGTCTTGCCACAAATAACAAAGCGTGCTAGAATTTTGACGCTATAGGGTGGTAGCAATACTGCTGTCAGCGAAAAGTGGGCAACCCCCACTTTTCTTTGTGTCTGATAGACAACCACCCAGTTATTGATGGAGATATAGAGATATGAAGAATGATTTTGCTCTGGCCTTAAAACAAGTCCTCGATGATCGAGGGTTACCCCAGGATGTTGTTATAGCTGCTATTGAGGATGCGATGGTATCTGCGTACCGACGCGCCGTTCGCGCTTCTACCGCGCAGCATGTTGAGGCAAAAATTGATCCGATTACCGGCGCGGTTTCGATTTCCGCGGAAAAAGAGGTCGTTGACGAAGTTCAAGACGACCGCACCGAGGTCATTCTGGCAGAAGCAAAAGAGGTAAATCCTGAAGCTGAATATGGCGATATGGTCATTGTGGAAAGCACCCCGACTGATTTCGGGCGCGTGGCTGCCCAAACAGCTCGTCAGGTAATTCAACAACGCATTCGCGAAGCAGAGCGAGATGCCCAGCACGCTTATTATGCTAATCAGGCTGGCGATGTTATTAGTGGCGTTGTGCAAGCCATCAATGCCAAACAAATCAGCCTGGGGCTGGATTTAAAAGCCGAGGGGATAATGCCGCGCCGCCACCAAATTCCACGCGAATTCTTCCGCGTTCACGATCGGGTGCGTGCGCTCTTGCTTGAAGTACAAGATTCCAACCGCGGACCAAAGATCATTCTATCGCGCGCTCATCCCGATTTTTTGCGACGTTTACTTGAAAATGAAGTTCCAGAAATTTACCAGGGGCTGGTAGAAATTCGCTCCATCTCGCGCGAACCAGGCCAACGTTCAAAAGTAGCTGTGGCGGCACTCCAGCCCGGCGTAGACCCGGTTGGAGCCTGTGTCGGCATCCGCGGTGTGCGTATTCAAACCATTGTGCGCGAGCTAAGTGATGAGAAAATCGATGTCATTGAGTGGAACTCGGATCCCCAAGCGTATATTGCCAAAGCTCTCAGCCCGGCGCGCGTTTTAAGCGTCTTTCTGGAAGAGCATAATGGGCCAAAGACGGCTACCGTAGTCGTACCTGAAGACCAACTCAGTTTGGCTATCGGGCGCGATGGGCAAAACGCCCGTCTCACCGCCAAACTCACTGGCTGGCGCATCGACATCAAGAGCCTGATTGAAGCCACATCTGAAACGCTTTTCAAACTCAAGAATAATGCCGCTTACGCTGAATATAAGGAAATTGAAAGCGAAAATACTCCGCGCGTTGAAGCCCTGATGAAAAAGAAGGCCGAGGGGCGGCCGATCACCCCGGAAGACTTCCAAGAAATGCACGCCTTTACCACGCGCATCGAGCGTGGACTCATTGACAGCATTCGAGAGCGCAAACAGGAACATGCCAACCGCCTAAAAAATGCCCGCAAAGATGTTCCCGCAGGGGCATACGAACTTCCCCTACCGACCCTTGGTTTTTCAGATCATCTCACATCATTATTAGAAGACAATCTGGAAGTATCCAATGTTGGAGAGTTAATGTTTGCATATAACTTTGATCCAGGGGCTATTCGAGAAGTTGATGGTATCGGCCCCAAAGCTATGGAAGAGATCGAAGCGGCATTGAAATTAATGGCAACCTCGCTTACTCCGGTTGAGATTACAGAAGAAGCCCCTGTTGAAGAAGTTGAAGCAATGCAGGAATCTGAAGAAACGGCCAGCGAAGGCGAAGTGGCGACCGAAACGGAAGCCATTGCTGAAGTTGACGAGGCGACCGAAGACGAATCTGTTCAAGAAGTAGCCGAAGAGACTGAAGACTCTGTTGAAGAAGTAGCCAGCGATGAAGTAGAATCGGTTGAGGCTGTGGTCGAAGATGCAGCAAAAGCCGAAGCGCCCGCCGAGAAAGCTGGCGCACCCGATGAAGAGTTACCCAAATCAATGGAAGAAATCTTCAAGCTCAAGCCAGAAATGCTCGATTTTGATGAGCTTGCCAGCGACGAAAGCACAGATGATAAAGGCAAGAAACGTAAAAAATACGTTGAAATCGAATACGACCCTGATCGCGATGTCACGATTTACCGTAAAAAACGCAAGAAATCAGGACAAGAATGGAATGAATGGAATGATGAAGAGTGGGATTTTTAAACTACCAGTCCCCGGCATCTCATCTGACTATTAAATTACAGTGAGGAAGAAAAAACACATCCCCCAACGCACATGCGTAGGCTGTCGGACTGTACTCCCCAAACGTTCGATGATCCGCATAGTACGCACCGCTGAAGGTGTGAAAATTGACCCTTCGGGCAAACTCACCGGACGCGGCGCTTATATACATCAGAAACGTGACTGTTGGGGAAAAGGGATAAGAGGCTCATTGGCCCGCGCCCTTAAAACCACAATCAGCGCTGAAGATCATCAGTTACTCAAGGCGTTCATGGAAGAACTCCCCATAGAAGCTGAGCCAGCAACGAAATGAATCACAGCCACATAACCAAACAACACCCAACTGGCCCGCGAGCCATCATCCTGTACTAACCGAAGTCAGCCTGCTCTCGCCAACTCATTAGGGTGTTCAACTTGACAACCTCTGCTCAAAGCAAGCGGTACCGATGGTTCACATCTACCAGCTGCAGTTGAGAACCTAGAAGGAGTGACCACTATGAGCGATAATGGCGAATTAAAACCAATTGAACTCCCCAGCAGCATAACCGTACGCGAATTATCTGAACACTTACAAGCCAGCCCTATCGATGTGATAAAAACATTGATGGCGAATGGCGTAATGGCAAATATTAATCAGGAGATCGACTTTGATACCGCCGCGATAATCGCGGCTGAACTGGGCTTCGATGCACAACTCGAAATCAGCGAGGCAGAAAGCGGTAAGGATATTTCCGAAATTCCGCTTTGGCGACAGTGGATTGCCAAAGAAACGTCTAAAAATCTGGAACCACGCCCTCCTGTTATTGGTATTTTGGGCCATGTTGATCACGGGAAAACTACTTTGCTGGATGCTATCCGTGAGGCCAATGTTGCCGGAGGCGAAGTTGGTGGAATTACCCAACATATTGGCGCTTATCAAGTCAAACACAACGATCGCTTCATCAGTTTTATTGACACCCCCGGACACGCGGCCTTTACCGCCATGCGAGCGCGCGGCGCTCAAGGGGCAGATATTGTCGTTCTGGTGGTAGCCGCAGATGATGGCGTGATGCCGCAAACTCGCGAAGCTATCGCCCATGCCCAGGCTGCCCAGGTTCCCATCATCGTTGCTTTGAACAAAATTGACCGCCCAAACGCAGTTCCCGACCAAGTAAAACAACAGCTTGCTGAAATTGGCCTGGTTCCTGATGAATGGGATGGGGATACCTTGGTCATTCCGATATCGGCGAAAGAACAACAGGGTCTGGATGACCTTCTCGAGGCGATTTTGTTGGTTGCCGACAATACCAAGATTTATGCTAACCCCAATGGGGAAGTATTCGGCACAGTTATTGAAGCCAGCCAAGAGCGTGGACGCGGCGCGGTCGCTACCCTGCTGGTGCAAAATGGCACACTCAAAACCGGAGATGTGGTCGTTACGGGACAATCCCACGGTCGTATCAAAGCCATGTTTGACTACCAGGGTGTCGCCATCACGAAAGCGCCACCATCCTCTCCTATTTCCGTTATGGGTTTGGATGAAATCCCCGCGGCGGGCGAAATCTTCAAAGTTGTTGAGTCTACCAAAGTTGCGCGTACCATCGTGCATGACCGCCAACTTCAGGGTGAACAATCGGGCGCAGCCAAACACGCGGGCATGACCCTCGAACAGCTATTTGCCCGGGTACAATCTGGCGAAGCACAAGAACTACGCCTGATTATTAAAGCCGATGTACAAGGTTCATTGGAGCCGATTGTTTCTTCACTTGAAGAGATGCAGGTAGAAGATATTCGAGTCAATATTTTGCATGCTGATACCGGGAATGTCTCTGAAAATGATGTCATGCTGGCATCTTCATCCGACGCGATCATTATCGGCTTCAATGTCAACCCCGACCCGCCCGCGCGGCGATTGGCCGACACCGAAAAAGTATCAATTCGCTCGTATAATATTATTTACAGGCTCACCGAAGATATCGATAAGGCGCTAAAAGGCTTATTGGCCCCGGAACAAAAAGAAGTGGTTTTGGGACGCGCGAACGTACTGGCTGTATTTTCTGCCTCCAAGATCGGGAAAGCCGCCGGTTGCCGTGTGGTTGAAGGCACCCTGTTTCGCAATGCATTCATGCGAGTGATGCGCGGCGATGAAGCCGTTTTTGAAGGTGAAGCGGCTTCTCTCAAGCGGCATCAAGAAGATGTGCGTGAAGTGCGCGAAGGCTTTGAGTGTGGCATTGGCATGAAAGGCTTCAACGATTTTGAAGACGGCGATCAAGTAGTATGCTACAAGATTGAAGAAGTAAAAGTATTCTAGTCAGGAACAAAACATGCCATCTGAACTACGCGCCAAACGGATCGCGGACCGAATTCACGAAGAGCTTTCTACCTTGCTTTTGATGGAAACAGCCGATCCGCGATTGTCAAATGTAAATATCTCCAAGGTCCGCGTGGACCGCGAAATCTCATTTGCCAATGTCTATGTCTCATCATTGATGGGCAGTTCGGAGGCTGAGGAGATTCTCGCTGGTTTGCAGCACGCTGGAGGGTATCTGCGCAGCGAATTAGCGCGGCGGGTTGAACTACGCCATTTCCCGCGCCTGCGCTTCTACTGGGACCACAGCCCTGAACACGCCGACCGCATTGAACAACTTCTGGCTTCATTGGATATTAGTGACGAACCAGTTTCGGATACGGAAGAAAGCTCACTTAATGACGACATTGAGTAAAGATTTAAAAGAAATCAGAAGCCGTATTCAAAGCGCACATCGCATCCTGATTACCTCGCACGTTCGCCCCGATGGCGACGCAGTTGGTTCAACACTTGCATTCGGTTTGGCGCTGCAAGAAGCCGGGAAAGATGTTCAAATGGTGCTTGCCGATGGTGTGCCGCGCGCGCTACGACATCTCAAAAACAGCGAGAAGATTCAAAAAAAGCCTTCTGGTGTCTTTGATCTGATTGTTGTCGTAGACTGCTCAGGACTGGACCGGGTTGGCACGGCTCTTGATGAGTATCCAAAACCAGACCTGAATATAGACCACCATATCACCAATCTTAATTTCGCCCATATTAACCTGGTTGAAAGCACAACGCCATCAACGGCAGAAATGCTGGCACGTTACTTGCCCCAATGGGGTTTAGATATCTCCCAAATCGTCGCCGAAGCATTGCTTACCGGAATAATCACCGATACGCTCGGGTTTCGTACCTCCAATGTGCAACCACAAACATTACGCACCGCAGCGGCATTGATGGAATTAGGTGTTGACATGCCCAAGTTGTATACAAAAGCATTGCATGAGCGATCTTTTGAAGCGGTGCGGTATTGGGGCGCTGGATTAAATCACATTGAGATGGAAAATCAGATCATCTGGACAACATTGAGCAACGCCGACCGGGAAACTAGCAACTACCCCGGTAAGGATGATGCCGACCTGGTGAGCTTGCTGGCTTCAGTAGATGGCGCCGTTGTCGCGGTAATCTTTATTGAACAACCCAACGGGATGATCAAAGTAAGCTGGCGCGCCAGACCCGGCTACGATACTTCGAAAATTGCGGCTCAGTTTGACGGCGGCGGACACAAAGCTGCTTCTGGAGCTACGATCGAAGGGGCACTCGATGATGTCAAGAAACAGGTAATTACAGCCACACAAATGCTGACACAGTAATAGAATGAGGGATTTGTCTTACAAAATATCGGAATTCAAGGGGGAGCGGGTTGCAAGATAACCCACTCCCCCAGTTTTTCAGGTTTTTTCATGGCAAGTCTAAATAAAATTCACATGTAAATCTCAAGTTGAAATCTTATGAATCAAGTACAATTTACATATCTCACACAACCTATACCGGGGAGATGAACACTATGGAAGGTCATATAAAAAACGTCGTATCTGGAGCCTTGGTTATTGATAAGCCCGTCGGTTTGACATCGCACGATGTCGTAAAAATTGTCCGGCGTGGTACCAATATTCGTCGTGCCGGGCACACCGGCACGCTTGACCCGCGTGCATCGGGTGTGCTGGTTGTACTGGTTGGCCCTGCTGTTCGCCTGAGCGAATTTATAGCCGCAGACGACAAACGCTACCAGGCCACCGTAAAACTGGGCGCATCAACAGACACATATGATGCTGAAGGGCGCATCACCCGTACAGCCCCTTTTGCACACATTACCGAAGATCAATTTCTCACCTTGCTTAAAAGTTATGAGGGCAAAACTCTGCAAACCCCGCCTTCATATTCCGCGATCAAAGTACAGGGAAAACCTGCCTATAAACGTACCCGCGATGGCGAAGAAGTTGAACTCGAGCCGCGCGAGATTGATGTCTACACACTGGACTTACTCGAATGGGCGCCGCCCGAAGCCGTTCTTGATGTATATTGTTCGTCGGGTACGTATGTGCGCTCGCTCGCTAATGACATCGGTGAAGACCTGCAAACCGGTGCACACTTAATCGGATTGCGTCGCACCAAAAGCGGATTTTTCACCCTGCGCCATGCTGTGCGCCTGCGTGATCTGCAAGATGCTTTCCTCACCGGTGACTGGTATCGGCACCTGATCCCAGCTGCGGAATTACTTCCCGACTGGCCAACGGTTGAACTGGACTACGAAACCGTTGAAAAAGTTGCTTTTGGTCATCGCATTCCTGCAGGTCCGAACCCTGAAATGACTGAAGAAGGCATGACCCGCGCAGTCAGCGAACAAGGCGATTTGGTTGCTTTGATGAGCTTCGACGAGAATAAGCGCGAATGGTTCCCGAAGAAAGTATTCTTCCAAACCTAAATCATATGCCTATTGGGAGTAATGGACAAGGCCGCGTCCTCGCCATTACTCCCAATGGTATTTTAACGATCGCTAATGCAGCATTTCTGGTCTCTCGATGAAATCCGGTTGGATAACGCATGGTTAACCATCGGCTCTTTTGATGGTGTCCACATCGGGCACCAGAAAGTGTTGCGTGAATTGGCGGCTGGCGCACATCAACAAGGTATGCCAGCCGTTGTGCTTACTTTCTATCCTCACCCCGCAATCGTCCTGCGCGGGCATGATTACCCCTTTTACCTCTCCCCACCCAACGAAAAAGCACATCTGCTCGGCAAACTCGGCATTGATGTTGTCATTACGCATCCTTTCAACAAAGCTATTGCCGCCACCGCCGCGCAAGATTTTATGAACAAGCTGAACCAACACCTGCATATTCAACATTTGCAAATTGGGTACGATTTTGCGCTGGGCAAAAATCGGGATGGGAATTTTGAAACCCTCAGTAGCATGGGCGCGACGATGGGTTTCTCTGTACGGCGCACGAATCCGCTCAACTCCGATGGGCAGGTAGTTTCATCCAGCCGCATCCGCTTTTTGCTGGGGGCCGGACAAGTAGCTGAAGCCGCCTCCCTGCTCAGTAGAAATTTCGCTATTGAGGGCAAGGTTGTGCTTGGCGATCAGCGCGGTGCCAGCCTCGGTTTTCCAACGGCTAATCTGGAGATTTGGGCAGAACAAGCTATCCCCGCGGCGGGTGTTTATGTGTGCCGCGCCCATTTCGGCGGCCAAACCTGGGGGGCAGTTACCAATATCGGTGTGCGCCCCACCTTCGAGAGCGGCCCCGTGCGTCCCCGTGTGGAAGCACACCTGCTCGATTTCGCCGAGAATATCTATGGCGAATCCGTCCAGCTTGAATTTATCCAGCGGCTGCGCGGCGAGCAACGCTTCTCAGATGTTGATGCACTCATCCATCAAATCGACCGGGATAGCCAACAGGCCCGTAAGATCCTCGCCGCTTGACAGGTTAGCGCGCTGTCGTTATACTCCTGAACACAATTGATATTCTGCACGGGGAGCCTGGTACTGCCGGGCTGAGAGGAGCGCCAAAAGCGCTCGACCCGTTTACCTGATCCGGATCATACCGGCGGAGGGATGGCAGCCCACAAGAAATTAACCCTCCGCTCCTGACGGAGGGTTTTCTTATGCGTGTGATTATTTTTGCCAATGGAGATTTTTTATTACCCCAGGATATTCTGCCTGGAGATGTGCTGATTGCCGCCGATGGGGGCGCCCGTCACTTGATGAAACTCGGACTCACCCCAGGGTGGGTGATTGGCGACATGGACTCGCTGACTGCCCCTGAGTGCGTTGCGCTCGAAGATGCCGGGGCAAAACTGATCACCTACCCCACCCGCAAAGATGAAACCGACCTTGAGCTGGCCCTGCACAAAGCCAGGGGGTTCCAGCCCGAGGAAATCGTAATCTACGCCGCACTGGGTGCCCGTTGGGATATGACCTTCGCCAATCTATTATTACTGGCGCATCCGGCGCTGAGTGAATTCAACACTCGCCTGATAGATGGCACGCAAGAATTACGCGTATTGCAAAGCGGTCAGCACATGCAAATTGATGGCGCGCCTGGCGATACGCTTTCGCTGATTCCATTGCGCGGCGATGCGGTTGGCGTTAGCACACATGGGCTGGAATACGCCCTAGAAGGTGATACGCTGATATTTGGCGCGGCGCGGGGGGTAAGCAATGTTTTATATGATACACGGGCAACAATAACATTGCGCAGGGGGTTGTTGCTGGTGGTACATATTCGGCAGGACGGCTCCGTTGCGCCTCAGCATTAACTATGTTTGGAGAAACTGATGAAACACAACTTCTTTTTGCTACTTATCCTCGCAGCCTTGCTGTCGGCCTGCGCCACCGAAAAAGGGCCACAAACGCTGACGGTGATGACCCACGATTCATTTGCCATATCTGAGGCGTTGGTGCTAGCGTTTGAAACCGAACACAATGTTGATGTTCAGTTTATCGGCGCGGGCGATACCGGCACAGCCGTCAACAAAGCCATATTGGCTGGCGATAAGCCTTTGGCAGATGTCTTCTACGGCGTGGATAACACTTTCTTGAGCCGGGCATTGGAGGAGGGTATTTTTGAATCGTATGCTTCGCCCTTGCTGGCCGACATCCCCGATGAATTTGAACTAGACTCCGAGCAACGCGCCTTGCCGGTAGATTATGGCGATGTTTGCCTGAATTATGAAATTGCCTACTTTGTGCAGAATAGTCTGGCCCCACCGAAAACGCTCAAAGATTTGCTCAAGCCCGAATACCGCGGGCTGGTCGTAGTTGAAAACCCAGCCACATCTTCACCAGGACTGGCGTTTCTGTTTGCCACCGTCGGACATTTTGGTGAAGATGGTTATCTCGATTTCTGGCAGGGGTTGGTCGATAATGATGTAAAAGTCGTCAATGACTGGGAATCGGCCTATTATAGTGAGTTCAGCCAATGGGGCGGCACATACCCGATTGTGGTCTCGTATGGCTCCAGCCCGGTCTTTGAGTATTTATTTGCCGAAGAACCCCTGAATGCGCCGACGACGGCCGCCGTGATCGGCGCGGGAAGTTGCTTCCGACAGATTGAATTTGTCGGTATTCTGCGAGGCACCGTGCAACGCCAACTGGCCGAAAAATGGATCGATTTCATGCTCTCTCCGGAATTTCAGTCTGATATTCCCATGCAAATGTATGTTTTCCCGGTGAACGCCAACACCAAACTAGATGCAACCTTCGAACAATATCTCTTCACACCGGATGCGCCTGCTTTTCTCGCTCCTGAAGATATTAGCGCCCGACGCGAGCAATGGATTGCAGATTGGACGAAGTTGGTACTGAGGTAACTGGCGTATGTTAGTTTCAGTAAATCACAGTTTTCTGAATTTCACTGTCATTGCGAGGCGTTTTTTGCCGAAGCAATCCCCCAGATATGGCAGCAGATTGCTGACCCTAAAGGGCACAGGTCGCTGCGCTCGCAATGACGCAAAATCGTGATCTACTGAGTTTAACGGATGATTATGCCGCGCAAGTACAGCCATACAACCCTGCTCTGGTTAGCTCCACTCACATTCCTGGTGATATTCTATTTTTATCCGCTAGGGAGGATGTTGCATTTTAGTTTGACGCGCACGCCAGAGAATAGCGCGCCTTTTATCGAGGCTGTCACGTCACCCGCACTGCATGGCGTGATTAGTTTCACGTTCTGGCAGGCAGGTCTGTCCACTTTATTGACGCTGCTCATCGGGCTGCCCGGAGCCTATTTATTAGCGCGTTACAAGTTTCGCGGCAAATCGCTGCTGCGCGCCCTGACGGGTGTCCCCTTTGTGATGCCAACATTGGTGGTCGCGACAGCCTTCAGCGCGCTATTAGGGCCGCGTGGCTTGATCAATCTACTGTTCATGCGCATCCTGGCGCTGGATGCACCCCCCATCACATTTCTCCACACCTTTACAGCTATTCTCTGCGCGCATGTTTTCTATAACCTGACGATTGTGTTGCGCATGGTGGGTGATTTCTGGGGGCATCTGGACTCTCATCTGGTCGATGCTGCCCGAGTGCTGGGCGCCAATCGAAGTCAGGCTTTCTTGCGTATCACCCTGCCCCTACTTACCCCAGCAATCAGCGCGGCGGCTTTGCTGGTGTTCATCTTTAATTTCACTTCCTTCGGGGTGATTCTGGTGCTCGGCGGGCCAACCTTTGCTACTTTGGAAGTCGAGATTTTCTATCAGACCATCAGCTTATTCAACCTGCCGCTGGCCGCGGTACTCTCGATTATTCAATTGCTTATTTCCCTGGCGATGACCCTACTCTACTCGCGGCTTGCAACTCAATTGAGTCAGCCGCTAAATTTGCGCGCCAGCCAACAAATTCAAAAACGTATCCGCGGCTTCGAGACACGCCTGTTCGCCAACCTCTGGATCAGCCTGCTGCTGGCGATCACAATCATGCCTTTATTGGCTTTGGCAACTCAATCGGTGGTTTCATTCGAGGGACAAGGGTTGCGCGTCTTTACGTTAACCTTTTACCGTGAATTATGGCTCAACCGTCAAGGTTCTCTCTTTTATGCAGCCCCATCTACCGCGATGGGGTTATCATTGGCCTACGCCACCCTGACAGTGCTGCTCGCGCTGGGATTGGGTTTCCCGGCGGCCTGGGCGCTCTCACGCGACCGCACAGCGCCTCTCAACCGTTTGCTGGATGCTTTGCTAATGCTGCCCCTGGGCACTTCCTCTGTGACACTGGGATTAGGGTTTATCATTGCGTTAGCACAGCCCCCGCTGGATTTACGCGCCTCACCGTTGTTGATTCCCCTGGCACATACCCTGGTAGCCTTTCCCTTCGTTGTGCGCAGTCTGGTTCCCGCCTTGCAGAGTATTCAGCCGCGCCTGCGGCAGGCCGCGGCCACGCTGGGCGCAACCCCCGTGCAAGTCATTCGCCACGTTGATCTGCCGCTGATCGGCCGTGCCGCACTGGTGGCGGCTACCTTCGCTTTCACAATTTCTATTGGCGAGTTCGGCGCAACCTCCCTGCTCTCACGTCCGGAATATCCTACCCTGCCGGTAACGATCTACCGATTGCTTTCGCGCCCCGGCGCGCTAAACTACGGTCAGGCGTTGGCATTAAGCACCATCCTGATGCTGACCAGTATTGGCGGAATGCTGGCGATTGAAAAGCTACGCGTAGCTGAAATTGGTGAGTTTTAAATTCCATTATGTCTGTAATAAGCATTCAAAACATACACAAATCCTTCGACAAAACTTGCGCGCTGTGCGGGGTTAAATTTGACATCCACGCGGGCGAGATCGTGGCCTTGCTCGGCCCCAGCGGCTGCGGGAAATCCACGCTGTTAGACATCATCGCCGGGCTGCAAGCGCCCGATCAGGGCGAAGTTCGCTGGCAGGGGAATTCGCTTGGTAACACGCCCGCGCACCAGCGCAATTTTGGCCTCATGTTTCAGGATTACGCGCTCTTCCCACACAAGAACGTCTTTGAAAATATCGCTTTCGGCCTGCAAATGGCAAAGGCCGCGCCGGATGAAATTCAGACACGGGTGAATGAATTATTGGCACTTACAGGATTAACCGGCTATGCGCAACGCAATATCGCCACACTTTCCGGAGGGGAGCAGCAGCGTGTGGCTCTGGCACGTTCGCTGGCACCCGCGCCGCGCCTGCTGATGCTCGATGAGCCTCTGGGGTCGCTCGACCGGACGTTGCGCGAGCAATTGCTCAACGAACTTAAATACATCTTGCGAAAAACCCGCCAAACCACACTTTATGTGACCCACGATCAGGAAGAGGCTTTCGCCCTGGCAAACCGCGTGGTAATTATGCAAAAGGGTCAAATCGCCCAGATTGGCGAACCGGAGACGATCTACCGCCAGCCAGATTCTCCCTTCGTGGCGCGCTTTCTGGGATTTGAGAATCTCTACGCGGCGCGCGCGCGGGGAGGGGTGATCCAGACCGAATTTGGGGAGTTCCCAGCTCCGAGGCAAATGAATGGCGATGTCACCTTACTTATCCGCCCTGACGGGTTTAGAATCAGCGCTTCGGGGCCTCACCAGCTTAAGGGCCGCGTCACCGGGCGCTCGTTCCGGGGCAGTGTTTGCCACATCGAACTGACGATCCACGAAACTACATTGCGCGCCGATTTCCCATCTCAACAGAAGAATCTCCCCCAGGTTGGGGAAACCATCCTCCTGAGCTATGACCCTGAGGAGAGCCTTCAATTTTTTAAAGATGATTGAAACACACCCCATAACCGTCATCAAACAAAATCACACCGGCGCCGAAGTCTGGCGCTACGACGGCAAGGTTATCACCCGTACCGAAGATCATCTGGTGGTGGAAGCTTTCTTTGACCGCGAGGATATGCGCTTTCACGGTATGTGGCTGCGTCGCGGAGACCGTTTTCTGGAGACGTATTATTTCGAGCATTGGTACAATATTTTTGAAATTCGTGCTCATGAAAATGATCAGCTACGCGGCTGGTATTGCAATGTGGCTTCCCCGGCAGAATTTGATGGGCGCTATGTGAGTTACCGCGATCTGGCTTTGGATTTGTTGGTTTTCCCCGATGGGCGGCAATTGGTGCTGGATGAGGATGAATTTGACGATCTACCGCTGACACAAGTCCAAAAGCACAAAGCGCAAAGAGCATTATTAGAATTACAGGCACGCTTTCGTTAAACAAAGACCTCCGAGATTTTTTACAGAAAATCTCGGAGGTCTGGAGCAAAGCAGTTCCTAAAGCAAGTTAAAAACCAGTTTGGATGTCAGGCCAAAAAGTGCATCACCATTATTCCATAGATACATGCCAGCAGCCCCTGCGACAACACAGCAACAGCACAGCACGACCGCAACAACAGCCAGGATAATCCATAGCTTGTTATTCTTTTCTGCGCCAGTTTCATCTACAAACGTTTGTTCTTCCATCATAACCTCCAAATAATTTAGAAAAATGTATTGATCAATCCAGGCATCTGGGAATCCCCGTGGCGATTGTTTACGGTATTCCTAAAGAGCCATTAAATCAAACTATGCAACAAGGGGAAAAGTGAACTCCACTCTCCAGCGCTAAAGGCGATACAAAACGGCACAACGATCAGCACGCCGCCAATACACACCCCTAACACCGAGAGGCCAATCCCAATCCAGCCCAGGATCATTCCGGCCTGAGCCAAGCCCTCGCCACCCAATGTCCCCGCACTGGCAGCGATTTCTTTCTTCGCCATTGGACCGGTAATCACAGCGATAATGCTCCCCAAAACAGGGAACAGCGTCAGGCCAAGAATCCCGGCGATCAGGCTGATCACAGCCATCGAGCTATTTTGTGCAGAGGCAGGCGGTCCATAATAATCAGACATTATTCATTCTCCTTCTTTATTGATACGCTTTGCGATACATACGCCATACAATCCACGATACCACTAATATCACCACGGCGGCGATCAACACGGGAATCAGGATTGCTAGAATAGATAATACCGTAGAAACCACATCTTCTAAAATACTTACCGGAACATTCCCCGCGCCGCCGGTGGTGGCCGTAACCATTGGGCGAGCGACAACCGATTTAGCGGCGTGTATCGTGCCTGCAACCAACAGCCCAGCCGCCATCGCTAACACCGGATGAACCTCGGCGACATTAGAACTCGCCGCAAAGACAATTGCTCCTGCCGCCGGGCGAATAAAAGTTTGAATAATATCATTGGCGTGATTAACAGCCGGAATTTTGTCGGCGAAGAACTCAACCAACGAGAGGGCAATCAATACGCCAATCACCCACCAGTTCTCCATGGTATTCCAGGGTTCGCTCAATTCGATCACATCGGTAAAACGAGCCACAAATGCGACCACTAACAAGGGGATGTAGGCGTTCAATCCAGCGCTGGCTGATAATCCAAATGCGGTAAAAATATCCATAATTCGTCTCTACTCAATTGGGGTATTTATTGACAAGAATATCACTTCTTCAGCCAAAATGGAAGCCTTCCCAAGTACCCGTCCACCAGTAACGTAAAAAGTCGATGGCAGCAATTTGTAACAGGGCGATGATAAAACCAGATGCCAGGGGGAAGGTTAAATCAGCGAAGCGTTCAAAACGATTCTCCAGGCGGAAGAGCATTACAAAAACCATTGTGTATACCAGGGTGAGCACAATCAGCACCCCCGCTGCGCTGAGCAATGCCAGGGGATACAAAATCAGCGGATTTTCGCTCAGCACCAGGATATCCAACAATAAACCCAGGAGCAGTAATCCGCCAAATTGCAGCCACCCACCCAGAGCTGGGCGACGATCTTGCACCTTCCACATCGTCTGATGAAAAGCCGGCAAAACCATCACGCTGAGGCCAATTCCCAGACCGGTTCCAGTCAACACTCGCAAGGTATTACTTGGCTCATAAAAATGGATCAGATTGCCGGGTAGGAGATGCAGGTACGAGTGAAATCCATCCAGGCCATAAGCCAGCACCAACACGCCCAAAACAACTATTTGCCCCCAAGAGGGTCGTCCACTCCGGCGGCGGCCAAGCACAAGCTGATAGACCATGCCCAAAACCACGCCCAGATATTGCCCGGTGCAGCGCGCACAGAATGAAAACTGACGTATCCCAATGTGGAAAGAGCGCGCATCAATGCGATGGCAAACCGCATAACCAACCGCATCGGCTTTGCCGAGCAGTCCAGCCGGGGTGTTGAACAACCACGCCAGGATGATAATCCCTAAAACCAGATATGTGATTTTTTGCCAGGAGATCGAGCGTAATAATTGTGATTCTAGAATTTTTCGGATACCAATCATACGCCGAATTATACCGGATAAAAAGCCTGAGGCATCTACCTATTCAACCCTTTATCTGGTATTCCGCGAATTGGCAAGGCTCTCCAAGTGCGGTATGATAAGCACTTCATAACAAATCGGCTTTCTTATTCGGAAACCACACACCCCTTATGAAACCCAAACCGTTATTTTTACTCGCTCTCCTGGTCAGCTTGCTCATGCTAGCCTGTGGCTCATTACCGTTTTTTACGGATGAAACCCCAGAGATTGAATCGATCGCGACTGCCGAAAATACAGCCGAACCGGCCAGCATACCCGACATGGCACCGGCTACCTCAACAACCGCCACCACAAGTGTAATAGAGGCGTCACCCAGCGATACCGCACAAGCTGCTACGCCAACAGCAATACCAGAGTCATCGTCGGCGGTGCCCGATGCAGGCATTATGCGCGTTGGCCCCGATGATTTCCCCGATTATATTAACCCGCTAACGGGCCTACCCGTACCGAACCCAGCCCTGCTCGACCGCCGCCCAATTGTAGCTAAAATCCCCAATTATCCGCATAGTGTACGCCCACAAGCGGGCATCTCGCTGGCCGACCATATTTACGAATACTATCTCGAGTGGGGGTTGACGCGCTTTATGGCCGTTTTCTACGGTAACGATGCCGAGCGGTTTGGGCCGATCCGTTCCGGGCGCGTTTTCGACGCGCATATTATGCGCATGTACAATGGCATTTTCGTCTTCAACTACGCCGATGATCGCACTTTAGATTATTTTGAGGAGATCGAACTCGATCAACGCTATTTCGCCCTCGACCAGCGTTGTCCGCCACTGTGCCGCGATGAGAGTATCAACAGTTATAATAACCTGTTCGGCAATACCAGCGCTGTCCACGATTTTGTCCAAACCCGCGGCGTCGCCGATGACCGCCGCGATCTATCGGGCAATTTCTTCTCATCGCTCAACAATCTGGAAGCTCCCATCGGTGCGGAAGTGCATATCACTTATTCGTATGCCAATTACGCCTACTGGCGCTATCACGATGGCTCCGGGCTGTATGTGCGTTACCAGGGCAACACCGATAACGTGGATGGTAACAGCGCACAATACGAAATGCACATGGATTCGCTCACCGGCCAGCCCCTTACCGCCTCCAATGTCATCATCCTGATGGTGCCACACGAATTTTTCCATAAATCATCCGATACCGAAGTTTTCACAATGGACCTCACCGGCACCGGCACGGCCTATGTTTTCCGCGATAATCAGGCCTTTGAAGCGCGCTGGCAGCGTTTCGCTGAAAACCAGCCCCTCGCTATTCTGGATACCAACGGCAGGCCTTTCCCGCTCAAACCGGGCACAACCTTTTTCCAGGTTATCAACACCACTTCAGAAGTCGGGCAGTATGATTCAGCAACCTGGTATTTCGACTTCGCCCGTCCGCCAGACCCAGAGCCGGAGGAAGAAGAGTGAGATATTTTTTGGCCTTTATGCTGATACTGACGGTTGCGTTGGTTGCGTACACCCCAAGCGGCGCAGCGAACTTAAGTCGGGTGGGTTCACCCCTCGAGGGAAATACCGCCCCCGGGCAATCTACTGCCCCCGCCACGCCCACTCCCGGCACTCCCGCTGATTACCCCACCCAGGGCTATGGGCCAATCAACTTCCCCGAAAATATCAACCCGCTGACCGGCCTGCCCGTCGCCGACTCTGCTCTACTCAACCGCCGTCCATTGGCGATCAAAATATCCAACGGGCCGCGCAGCGTCCGCCCGCAATGGGGGCTTTCGCTAGCCGATCATGTTTTTGAGTATTTTCACGAAGTCGGGCGCACACGTTTCAACGCCATCTACTATGGCAACGATGCTGAAATCGTCGGCCCCATCCGCTCGGCGCGCTATGCCGATGAAGACCTAGTGCGCATGTACAAAGCGATTTTTGCCTTCGGCAGTGCCGATATACGCATACTCAATAAATTGTGGGTAAGCGAGTTCAGCGACCGGCTCATTTTTCTCTCCGATTATCCCTGCCCGGCAACGGCAGATTATCCACTCTGCCGCACCGACCCCAACGTTTACAATCACCTCGTAGCCGATACTGCCCTGCTCAGTGAACACTTCACCCCGGCGGGAATCGCCAACGGGCGGCAGTACCTTGACGGACTGCACTTCAATGTGAATATCCCCGAGGGCAGCGCGCCCGGCGAAAGCGTGACCACGCGCTACAGCCAATCGTTCTACAATCGTTGGGAATATGATCCGGAAATTGGGCGCTATCTGCGCTACGAAGATAAATACGACGACCCGGCAGGCAACGCTGAAGAATTTGAGTTGCTCACCGACCGTTTGACTGAACAGCCGATCATGGCTGATAATATCGTCATCCTGCTGACCGAACACACCTATTACTCGCGCGAGCCAGAAGTGTGGGAAATTGAATTATTTGGCTATGGTAAAGCGTATCTCTTTCGCGATGGGCAAGTCTACGAAATCAGTTGGGCGCGTGCCGTCGAGAGCGATCTGATTGCCGTAACCTACCCCGATGGCTCGCGCTTCCCACTCCAGCCGGGGAACACCTGGTATCAGGTGGTGGGCGCTTCATCCACGATCACAGATGATGGCAGCGGCAACTGGCGTTTCCATCATTGGACGCCATAGCAGACAAGCGAATGAAAAAACTCAAACTTGATTTTACGCCAATATTTCTTCTGTTCATCGCTCTGGCGCTGGCATTTTTGGCCTGGCGCAAGGGCGGCAGCGAGCTGGCTTTTGCGGGCATAAAGAGTGGCAGTACCTTACTGCTGCACGAGTTGCCTCTGCTCATCGCCGCATTTCTGACCGCGGGACTGATCCAGGCCCTGGTGAAAAAAGAAACCGTCGAGCGTTGGCTGGGGGCCGAATCGGGATGGCGCGGCATTGCGCTGGCCTGCATCGGCGGGGCATTGATTCCGGGCGGGCCGTATGTCTATTACCCCATCGCCGGAGCTTTACTGCACTCTGGGGCCGGGCTGGGGGTTTTGGTGGCTTTTGTCACAGCAAAGAGTTTATGGTCTATCTCGCGCATCCCAGTAGAAATTGCCCTGCTCGGGCCGCGTATCACAATCATTCGGTTTCTGGTCACGCTGGTTATCCCGCCGCTGTTGGGCTTCGTGGCCGAAGCGCTGTTTGGGAAAACCATCCACCAAATCCGAATTGCCATGAAAAAAACTTCAGATGTTATAGATACACCCGAAGTCTCTGAAAAATCATTATGACCACTGCAACCATAACCCTGTGGATTATTGCCCTTCCGCTGCTTGTTTATGCCTGGCGCCGCCGCGATAACAGCCTGAACAAAGGGCTGCAACTGGCCTGGAGTACCACGCGCCGCAATGCAGCGCTGCTTATCATTGCCTTCATCATCGTTGGCTATGTCAACATTCTCTCGCCCACAGAACTTGTACAAAAATGGATCGGGGCGGATTCGGGATGGCAAGGATTGTTCCTGGCCGAAATTATCGGGATGCTATTGCCCGGCGGACCCTATGTCGTCTTTCCGCTGATTGCCGTCCTCCATAACGCCGGAGCCGGGCTGGGCGCGGTGGTTACGCTGGTCACCAGTTGGGCAACCCAGGCGTTGCTCACAATTACGTTTGAACTCCCCTTCATGGGCTGGCGCTTTGTTGCCATCCGCTGGGGACTGGGGTTGGCAGTTCCCTTGCTGGCCGGGGCAATTACACAAGCATTATTTTGAAGCCTATAGCTTCAAACTCAAGACAACTTCGCCGCCATCCACTTCACCCGTAGAGACGAAACCCATCCCCTTATAGAACATTTCTGGGCCGCCTTCGATGGGAACATAGTTGGTTTGCAATTCCGTTGCGCCGGGGCGTGCGCGCACATACTCCAGCAACAACTCAATCGCTCTGCGTCCATAACCCATCTTTTGATACGGCCCGGCAATCATCAAGCGCCACAAATAATACTCCGACTTCTCAACATCATCATATAACATCAAAAAACCAACCGGTGTTTCATCCACGTAAATGGCGCGAAACCAGGCTTTATCCGAAAAATGGGCTTGCGCAATGGATACGGCATTGGGAGCAACCATTTGCTGTTGCTGTGCAGAAAGCGTATCGCTAAGGCTGCAAATTTGCCGCACTGTTTCCTCTGTGACTTCACGCAAGCTGACTTCAACATCTATGATTGGCGATATTTTGTTCATGCTCTCCTCGATATATATTCCGCAACTACTTTAACAAATTTTGGTCCACGGTAGATCAGGCCAGTAAAAATTTGAACCAACGTCGCCCCGGCATCGAGCTTTTCTTTGGCATCTTCGGGAGTCATGATGCCCCCCACGCCTATGATGGGCAATTTCCCGTTTGTGCGTTGATAAATTTTCTGGATAATCGTCGTGCTGGCGCGCGTCAGCGGTGCGCCACTCAGTCCACCACTTTCCTGCGCCAGCGCCGAGCGGACTCCCGCGCGGTTGGTCGTCGTGTTCGTGGCGATCACTCCCTCCATGCCGGTGCGTGTGATCGCGTCAAGAGCATCGTCCAGTTCTTCATCCGTTAAATCGGGGGCTAATTTCACCAAGATTGGACGTTGAAGGTTGAAGGTTAAACGTTGAGCATTCAACTGGCTCAATAAATCTTCGAGGGCAGCACGGGCTTGCAGGCGGCGCAGGCCAACCGTATTGGGCGAACTGATATTGACCGTCAAATAATCGGCCAGCGGAGAGAATTTTTCCAGTAGATAAAGATAATCTTGTGCGGCTTCCTCGTTAGGAGTGTCTTTGTTTTTGCCGAGATTGATGCCAATGACGACCGACGAGCGACGAGCGGTGACCGGCGCCAATTGTTGCGCCACAAACTCCGCGCCGCGCCCAGGGAAGCCCATACGATTAATGACAGCTTGCTCCTCCGGGATGCGGAAAACGCGCGGTTTTGGATTCCCCGCCTGGGGCCGCGGCGTGACCGTCCCGATTTCGATATGCCCAAAGCCTAAAGATGCAAGTCCACGCCAGGCCAGGCCGTCTTTATCATACCCGGCGGCCAGACCAACTGCGTTCGGGAATTTCAGCCCAAAGACTTCCACCGGTGACTGGTTTTGCAAAGCAAAAGCGCGGCGGAGCGCGGCCCGCAATGGAGGCAGCGCGCCAACCAAACGCAACGCATCCAGCGTGAGTTCGTGGGCGCGCTCGGGGTCCAGGCGGAAAAGTAGAGAGCGGAAGAAATTTCTGTACATACGGGATACAAGTTGGCAGGTTGAAGGTTTAAAGTTAAACCTTCAACTTTCATCCGAAAAGAATTCTCGCGCGGCCCGAATTTTCTCTGCGGTAACTTTTCCGGATTCGGCGTAATAATTCAGTAAATTGGCAATCGTCAAGACGGCGTGCAGGTTGTAGCCGCGCTCGGCGAGTTCGTTTTGCCCGTTGGGGCGGCGGTCAATCAGCACAACCACGTCTTCCACTTCCAGTCCGGCAAATTCGAGTTTTTCGATTCCTTCGAACTTGCTACCGCCCGTTGAGATGAGATCGTCAATCACCACGGCGCGTTGACCCGGCTCGTAGACACCTTCAATTTGGGCTTTGGTGCCATAGGCTTTCGTTTCTTTGCGCGGATAAATCATGGGGATGTCACCGTGCAAGCTGATGGCCGCGGCAATCGGCATAGCGGCGTAGGGTAAAGCAGCGAGATGATCAAAGCGCACATTCTGTAAAATATCCAAATAGGCCAATGCAACCTGTGAGAGCAGTTTTGGATAACCAACCAGTCGGCGCAGATCGATATAGATGGGCGATTCAGTCCCGGATTTGAGCGTGAACCTGCCAAACTGGATGCAGCCCGCCTCGAGCAGGCCATCGGCCAACGAGTTATTAGGTTGAAGGTTGAAGGTTGAAGGTTGTGCCTTTGCTCGTTCTGCATTGATAGCGTCGCGAAACTCCAACGCGGCTTGACGCGGATCATCGGCGCGGGAGATGCCGCGTGAGACGGGGATCAGCATCCCCAAACCATCGGTGCGCAAACCGGCGCTCAACGCGGCGCGCAAATCCCCACCCTGTGCGCCCACACCCGGAGCCAGAATCCACAGATCGGGGGCCGCGGCGCGCACACGCGCTAATGATTCGGGTTGGGTTGCGCCGACAACGAGACCAATATTATCGTTAGTGTTCCAGGATTGGGCAAGGCGGGCAACGTGCTCGTATAAGCGGACGGGGGGCAGAGGACGTAAGAAAGGGGTTTCATCGGCATCCAGTCTTCGGTCTCCGGTCACGATCAGGTCTTGTAAATCCGACGCTCCGGGATTGGATGTCTTGCAGAGCAGAAAAACACCCTTTTCGGGATCGGCGATGAAGGGTTCCACCGAATCGCGGCCCAGGTAGGGGCTGAGTGTAATGGCATCGGCGCCGAGGGTCTCGAAGGCGGCATCGGCGTAGGCCTGGGCCGTGGAGGCGATATCGCCGCGCTTGGCATCGAGCAACACGGGTATGCCTTCGGGGATGGCGGCGATCACTTCTTGCAGAGCAATCACGCCCTCGGAGCCAAGACTCTCAAAAAAGGCCGCGTTGGGCTTGTAGGCTACGGCCAGGTCGGCAGTCGCCTCGATGAGACGCAGGCAAAACTCCACGGCGGCGCGCCCACTCCACTCAGGCAAGTCGCTCCTGTGCGGATCGAGGCCAACACAAAGCAGGGAATCAACTTCGTTTACGCGGTTTTCTAAAAATTCAAAAAAAGTCATGGTGACTCCGTCTGACGTCCTGACGCATTACGCTTTTCCCAATACCATCGCCAGCAGCGCCATACGCACGTACATGCCATATTCCATCTGGCGAAAGTAGGCGGCGCGGGGATCGCTGTCGAGTTCCATGCTAATTTCACCCACACGAGGCAGCGGATGCATCACGATCATTTTTTCTTTGGCAACTTGCATGGTTTCAGGGGTGATGACATACGCACCGCTAACTTTCTGGTAATCTTCGGGATTTTGAAAACGCTCGCGCTGCACACGGGTGACGTACAAAACATCGGTTTGGGGTAGGGCACTTTCAAGGGCAGAGTACTCGGTTTGGGGCACACCTTTTTCATCGAGTTCAGCAACGATCTCACGCGGCATTTGCAGAATTTCGGGGGAAACGTAATTAATATGGACATCGAAAAGCGAGAGCAGGCGCGCCAACGAGTGAACCGTGCGGCCATATTTGAGATCGCCCAGCATGGTAACAGTGATGCCATCGGCGTAACCGAGCTCTTCGAGAATGGTAAAAAGATCGAGAAGCGCCTGCGTAGGATGCTCGCCGACTCCATCCCCGGCGTTGATGACCGGTTTACGGGCATATTCTGCCGCCAGCGCCGACGCGCCGACCTCAGGATGACGCAGCACGATGACATCGGCATAACACTCGAGGGAGCGCACGGTATCGGGCAGGGATTCGCCTTTGGAGACAGATGAGTATTTTACTTCGTTAATCGGAATGACGCTGCCACCAAGACGCTCCATAGCGGCGGTGAAAGACGATGAGGTACGTGTGGAGGGTTCGTAGAATAAATTCGTCAGAATTTTACCTTTGAGCAAATCGAAAGTGCCGACACGCTCGACCATCATACGCATTTCGTGGGCAACTTCAAAAATATAATCCAGATCGGCGCGGCTGAATTGTTTCACAGAAAGAATATCTTTACCATACCAGGGGGCAGTGCGCTGATCGCCGAAGGGCAGGTGCGGGCTGGGTGGGGGCATCATATCCATTTACTCCTATTTTTCGGGTGCAGGTTGCAAGTTTAAAGTTGAAAGTTCTTGAAGCATTTAAATTTTCAACCTTCAACCTGTAACTTGCGAACATTTTTACCATAACCGGGTTTTGCCAAAATTTGACTATTTTCATAGGCCACTTGTCCGCGCAGCACCACCCGTTCGACGCGGCCGCGGACTTGCCAGCCTTCGTAGGGCGTCCATGCGCAGCGCGTGTGCGTGTTGGCGGCTCGGATTGCGTATTCAGCATCGGGGTCAATCTCGACCCAGGTTTCGGGTTGCTCAGGTAGGTTGAAAATGCGGCGCGGGTTGGTGTGCATACGTGTAATAATATCGTCGAGGCTCATCCGCCCGGCATGGACGGCGGTCAGCAGCAAGGGCAAGGCTGTCTCCAAGCCGGGGAATCCGGGGGGCGGGTTTTCGCTGTCTTTTTCGGCTAATGTATGCGGGGCGTGGTCAGTTGCGAAACAGTCAATCACATCGAGGTTGTCCCATAGGGCTTGCTGATCTACGGGGGTTGCCAAGCGCGGGCGGACGGACATGCGGCCTTCACCCTCACCCCCGCCCCCTCTCCCATTGGGCGAGGGGAAATTCTCGGTAGAAAGAAAAAGATGATGCGGGGCGACTTCGCACGTCACCGGTTGGCCTTTTTCCTTGGCGGCGCGGATAAGCAGTATTTCTTCTTTGCGCGAAACATGGGCAATATGCACAGGGCGCGCGTACAACCCCGCGATAAAGAGCAATGCTGCCAAGGTCTGCATTTCGGCGTGGGCAACAATGGGCATAGAGCGCGGCCAGTGTTCAAAATGCGCTCTCCAGGCGTTGAGGTCATCGAGTAGGAGCGGCCCAAACGTGGCATCGAGATAAAATTTCAGCCCAGCCGATTTTTCAGCCAGCACGGGCAATTCGGCGGCGTTGGTGAGGTTTGCCCCAAGATAAATACCATAGTCACAGCGCGCTTTCTGTGCCGCGGCGTCGAGTGCCAGTTGAAAAGCAGTAGCATCCACCAGGGGTGGCTGCGTGTTGGGCATCGCCAATACCGTGGTCACACCCCCTGCCAGAGCCGCGGCGGTGCCACTGGCAAAATCTTCTTTGTGAGTCGCGCCGGGTTCGCGCAAATGGACGTGTACGTCTATTAATCCGGGGAGTTTTATGTTCATAGCCTACGATAATCCTGTGACATAAAAAAATAGAGCCATAAAGGCTCTACTCGGTTTTGATCCAATCAACAAAACGCCCACAGGAGCGAAAGCTCCGGGGCATTGATGATATTTTGGCGGACAATTTCTATTTTTCATACCGGGACAGTATTCTATGGATTCTGCGAAATCTGTCAAGGGTAGATTGCCATTCTAGCTGCCATTTAGATTTAATTTTTCAAGTATCTGCATCGCAGAGTAATTCGTCATATCGAGTTGGAGCGGCGTGACAGAGACATACCCCATTTTCAACGCGCCATAATCCGTGCCCTCATCAGGAATCCCTGTGGGGACGTCGCCGCCAACCCAGTAATAGGGTCTGCCGCGCGGATCCTCACGGCGCACTAACGCATCGTTATAGACGCGCGCGCCATAGCGGGTAATCTGCACACCTTTGATGGCTTCCGAAGTAAGATAGGGCACATTGATATTGATCACGGTTCTTTCAGGAATCCCCTCCTCGAGCAAGGCCGCGATAATCCGCCGGGCGTAGCGCGCCGCAGGGCCAAAATCGAGCGGACCATTGTGATTCTCAGGGGAATCCAGCGAAACCGCAACCCCAGCCCCACCCTGAATAACTGCCTCCATCGCCGCGGTCACCGTGCCCGAGTAGGTTATATCCGTACCAAAATTTGCATTGGGATTAATGCCCGATACCACCAGATCAATATTACGTTCCACCACACCCATCATCGCCAGAGCTACACAATCTGAAGGCGCGCCATCGCTGGAGAGCGCCTGAAGGTCATCGGCGAGTTGAACACTTTTCACCCGGAGGGGACGGTGCATGGTTTTTACATGCCCCGCCGCCGACCAATTCCGGTCGGGGGCTAAAATGGTGACATCCCCTAATTGCTGCATTTCACGCGCCAACGCCAGCAAGCCGGGAGCGGTTACGCCATCGTCATTGGTTACTAAAATATGGGTCATAAAAAATTCTCTTTTGATGTAAATTCACAGGTAGGGCAATTGCACTTACAAAGGTGCAATGCACTTTAGAGATAATCGTAGCCGATGCTCAGATTACTGGGTAAATTGTGGCGCTGCACCAGCGCAGTTGCGGAAGTGCGTCGCACCTCAAGAGCCAAGCGACAATTATACCTGAGTATTTCAGGCGATGGTACAACTATAAGTGAATTTTTGGGGCAGCATAGTTCTATTGGCAATGGGCGAATTAACACTGGTCTCCACCGCACCACCTTCACGGCGGATTTGGCTCCTACCGATATGCGTGGACGTTATTTGAGTGTTTTCGCGCTCACCTGGGGGGTGGCATCCGGAATCGGCCCGGTGGTGGGAGGCATACTCAATGATTGGGTCAACCCCCATGCAATCTGGTACGGCGGTGGTGCTTTCGGCATCATTGCCGCGCTCTGGTTCGGGGGACAACTCGGCAAAAAAGGCTACAAACCACATAGGCTCATCGGGCGAAAGTGTGCAGAAATATTGTTTGTCACCCTGAGCGATAGCGAAGGGTCTAGCACAGCGCAGGCGCTTCGCTGGATGCTTCGGCTGCGCCTCAGCATGACATTGTTTGATTTGCACACTTTTTACACAAGAGCCACTACATGATTCCAAAATATGTTTTTTGAAAATTTTATGCTACGATAAAGTTAGAAAAAAATATTCTATGCAACTTTCACAACGACACCTAACCACCATTCTCAGAAAATTCTTCTTCATTCAGGAGTATTCCCCAATGGCTAACAAGTTCACTTTCCACACATTCAACCCTCAAAAGATCATACCAATTATTTTCATCCTGGCCGCCGCTTTTCTCTGGGCTGGCTGTTCGCCGGTTGGCAAGGATGCCGATCAACCCGAATCTGACCTTGAATATCTAACGCCTACAAAAATTACTGTTAATGGCATGACGTTTGAAACATCGGCTTCGCTCAGCACAACCGAATTTACTTTCTCAATTCTCGCGGAAATGCCCGCTGAAGCCATGAGCGCTATCGACATGTTCGGCGATTCGCCGCCGCTCTTCAGCGAGGCAACCTTCACTAATATCGAGACTGGCGAAGACCTGGTCTTCGAACCGTATGCTGGCGGCGGTGGCGGTGGGGAGGGCAGCAGCACGATCTCCATGGAGCAAGAAACGCTCTATAGGGTTCAGATGCCGCTCGAAAAAGGGCAGGTGATCAAAATCAAAGCCCTGGTCACGTTCGCAGCATATATAGGTCTGACCCAACCGGTACCGTTTGAGTTTGAGTTGACAGTGGAATAGGTTTCAGGCTAAACATAATAAAAAGCCGGACTTCGCACGAAGTCCGGCTTTTTTGATTTAGCGCAAGGCCGCTTCCATCAATGCCTGGATGCGCGGCAGCATTGAGGCCGGATCGGGGTGCAGGCCCTCGATGAGCAGGGCGCTCTCGTAGATTTGCTCGATAACTGTTTCGGCCAGAGGTGCCTCGACAGGCAACCCGCTCAACTGCGCCAGGATAGGGTGGCGCGGATTGAGTTCGAGGACTTTCTTGGGGACTTCGTAATCCCGATCCATCAGGCGATAAACGCGCTGCATTTCCTGATCCATAGCGCCTTCGGGGTCTACCAAGCGGGCGACGGAGTCGGTCAGGCGGTCGGTGGCGCGGGCATCGGTGATGCGCTCGCCTAACTGGGCCTTGAAGCGCTCGATGATCCCGGCAATATCGTCGGTTGGCAACACATCGGAAGCAGATTCAGCTTCGGGTTCCGCCTCAACAGCCGGGAGTTCCAGATCGGGCGCAGCCACATTTTGAAGTTGATAGTCCCCAAATTGGCGCAATCCCAATAACATGAACGAGTCCATCGGATCAGTGAGGGTAATCACCTCGTAGCCGTGCTTGCGGAAATAATCCAGGTGCGGGCTGCGCGCGACCGAGCGGTCATCATCGCCAAGAATATAGTAGATTTTTTCCTGGCCGTCTTTCATGCGCTCAACATATTCGGCCAGCGAAACCCAACTCTCGCTGTGTTGCGTGGTGTGGAAGCGCACCAGCGGGTAGAGACTCTCGCGATCGGCCTGGTCGGAGGCAATGCCTTCTTTGATGAACAAGCCAAAATTCTGCCAGAAGTTGGCGTAGGTTTCAGCCTGATCTTTGGCGAGGGTTTCCAATTGCTTGACGACCTGCTTGGTAAGGATTTTCTTGATGCGCGCCATGAGGGCGGTGGCCTGCACGGATTCGCGCGAGACATTCAGCGGCAGGTCTTCGGCATCGACCACGCCGTGCATAAAACGGAAGTGTGGCGGCAACAGATCGGTGGTGTATTCCTGAATCAGCACTTTTCGAGTGTAGAGTTTAAGACCGTCTTCTTTGCGCAGGGAAAAAACGCCGCGTTCGGCTTTGGCGGGGATGTAGAGCAAGGCAAAAATGCGCAGAGGGGCATCAGCAACGAAGTGGATACGGGTGATGGGGTCTTCAAACTCGAGGGTGAGGTGCTTGTAGAATTCGTTGTATTCGCTATCTTCAACTTCACGCGGCGATTGTCGCCAGAGGGCGGTTTGGCGATTGGTTTGTTCTTCATCATCACCCACGTAAATGGGAAAGCGCACATAGTCGGAGTGTTTCTTTATAATCTGGCGCAGACGACTCTCGCTGGCATATTCTTCGGCGTCGGATTTTAACTTGATTTCAATAGTCGTACCGCGGGTTTCTTGTTCGGCATCTTCGATGGTGAAGGTGTCGCCGCCGGTAGCGTACCATGCCGCGGCCTGGGCGTCTTTCTGATGCGAACGGGAGGTCACGCGCACCCATTCGGCGACCATAAATACAGAGTAAAAGCCCACCCCAAACTGCCCAATCACATCGGCCAGTTTTTGGTCACTATTATCTTTGGCAGCATCCAGAAAAGCCCGCGCCCCAGATTGAGCAATCGTACCCAGATTGGTGGCAAGTTCGTCGCGCGTCATGCCGACGCCGCTGTCGCGGATGGTGATGGTTTTGGCATCTTCATCCACACTGACGCGGATGGCAAGTTCCGCTTCGGGGTCAAGTACATCGCGATCGGTGAGCATGGCAAAATCCATCTGCGTGAGGGCATCGGAGGCATTGGAGACTAGCTCGCGCAAAAAGATATCACGCTCCGTGTAAAGCGAGTGAATCAAAATATTGAGCAGTTGTTTAATTTCAGCCTTGAAGGCAATGGGTTGGTTGGTATCTGTCATAGGTTCCTCCATTTGTGTTATCCACTCCTATTTTTACCGCGCGAATGTTAATTTGATGTAAGAAAATGATGTCATCCAAAAAAATATAAAGACACGAAATTTCGATTTTTTTTCGTGTCTTTATGCCCTTCAGAGTATTGTGCCTTTGTAATTCATGCTGCTAATCTATTCGGTGAGCATATTCCTCAGCACGGTGTGCAGGATGCCGCCGTTGCGATAGTATTCAACCTCAATGGCTGTATCCAGGCGCACTTCGACCTTGAATTCAGTGCTTTTGCCGTAGGCTTTGACAGCCCTGACAAGCACTTCGCTTTGCGGCGCGAGATCGTTGCTCAGGCCGAGGATGTCGAAGGATTCGTGCCCATCCAGCCCGAGGCTCTCAGTGGTTTGCCCTTGCTTGAATTGCAACGGCAGCACACCCATTCCGACCAGATTGGAGCGATGAATGCGTTCATAGGATTCGGCAATCACAGCTTTCACGCCCAGTAGCAACGTGCCTTTGGCGGCCCAATCGCGGCTGGAGCCGGTTCCGTACATTTTTCCCGCCAGAACGATCAGGGGGATATTGTGTTCTTTGTAGCTATTGGCCGCATCAAAAATACTCACCGCTGACTGCCGCCGGTCGTCGGTCGGTTGTTGTCCTAAATAGACCGTATAGCCCCCCTCGGTTCCGGGGGCAAGTTTATTCTTCATGCGGATATTGGCAAAGGTGCCGCGCGTCATTACGCGGTCGTTGCCGCGGCGCGATCCAAAGGAATTAAAATCGCGGGGCTTAACATCATGCCCAATCAAATATTTACCTGCCGGACCATCCGGAGGAATCGCGCCCGCTGGAGAAATATGATCGGTGGTGATCGAATCGCCCAAAAGGGCCAGGACGCGCGCACCAGCGATGGGGGTGATATCCGGGACATCAGCGGTGAGTTCTGCAAAGAAGGGCGGCTCCTGAATATAGGTGGAATCTACGTCCCAGGCGTACACATCGCCCTCGCTGCTGGCAACCTTGTTCCAAATTTCATTCCCGGCGAAGACATTAGCATACTGGCTCTTGAACATTTCCGGGCGCACATTCTCGGCGATGGTATCCAAAATCTCCTGTGTGCTGGGCCAGATATCGCTCAGGTATACAGGTTGACCATTTTTATCCGTGCCCAGCGGCTGAGTATCGAGGTCAATATCCACCGTACCGGCCAGGGCATAGGCCACCACCAGGGGTGGTGAAGCCAGATAGTTGGCGCGCACGTGCGGGCTGATACGACCCTCAAAGTTGCGGTTGCCAGAGAGAACCGCCGCGGCGACCAGATCACCCTCACTGATACCGCGCACCACCTCACTGGGCAGCGGGCCTGAATTCCCAATACAGGTCGTACAGCCATAGCCAACCGTATTAAATCCCAGTTTCGCCAACGGATCGAGTAAATCCGCCTGGCGCAGGTATTCTGTAACCACGCGCGAGCCAGGCGCCAAACTGGTCTTGACAAAGGGTTGGGCCTGCAAACCGCGCTCGACAGCCTTCTTCGCCAGTAACCCGGCGCCAATCATCACGGAGGGGTTGGAGGTGTTGGTGCAGGATGTAATTGCGGCAATAACCACCGAGCCATGCGACATTTCAGCGCTGGAACCGTTCGTGCCAATGCTGACCTTCGTTTTCACAGTTTCATCACCGAGGGCGAAACCGCGCTCACTAACCGGCTTGCGCAGCGCCGCCTGGAAAGACACCTGCATATCTTTAAGCGCCACACGGTGATGCGGCAGCGTCGGCCCGGCCATGTTGGGGGTAACTTCACCCAGATCAAGCGCCAGCGTATCGGTATACTCAGACTCCGGGCTATCGGCGGTGCGGAAAAGTTGCTGCACTTTGAGATATTTCTCCACACGCTCCACAACTTCTTCCGAGCGCCCGGTCAGGCGCATGTAGCGCAGGGTTTCATCGTCAACGGGGAAGAAGCCCATCGTGGCGCCATATTCGGGGGCCATGTTAGCTATGGTCGCCCGATCGGGCAGGGAGAGCACATCCAGGCCGGGGCCGTAAAACTCCACAAACTTGCCGACCACGCCCTTTTCACGCAGCATCTGCACGACAAGCAATACCAAATCGGTCGCTGTGACGCCATCCGGCAAATCGCCATACAGTTTGAAGCCAACCACATCCGGAGTCAGCATGTCAATCTGCTGGCCGAGCATGGCGGCCTCGGCTTCAATGCCACCCACACCCCAGCCAACTACGCCCAGACCGTTAATCATCGTGGTGTGCGAGTCGGTGCCAACCAGGCTATCGGGGAAGGCCACCCGCTCGCCATTCACTTCTTTAACCAACACTACATCAGCCAGGTATTCGAGATTAACCTGATGGATAATACCCGTAGCAGGCGGCACCACGCGGAAATTATCGAAAGCTTTCTGGCCCCAGCGCAAAAATTCATAACGTTCGCGATTGCGCTGGAATTCCAACTCGGCATTACGTTTGAGCGCATCGGAGCTAGCGAAAAAATCGACCTGCACCGAGTGGTCAATCACCAAATCCACATTGACATGCGGGTTAATTTTTCGGGGATCGCCGCCCAGGCGCGCCATCGCCGAGCGCATGGCTGCCAGATCGACTACCGCGGGTACACCGGTAAAATCTTGCATTACCACGCGCCCCGGTCGAAAAGGCAACACCGGTCGTTGCGCGGCTTGCGGCTTCCAACCCGCCAGGTTGATCACATCTTGCCGGGTAATACTTTTCTCATCACATTGGCGCAGCACCGATTCCAGCATCACGCGGATCGAGAAAGGCAGGCGGCTGAGTTTCGTCAGCCCATCTTTTTCAAGTTGATCTAACCGATAAATCAGGTATTCGCCATGCGCAGTTCGCAGCACATCTCGGGCGTTGAAGATATTTTGAGACATTTAATACTCCTATTACAGGTAAAAAATTAAAATTTACTAAATTGACTCTACTTCACAAAGCTATTAAGCGAGATGCCCGCCGGAACCTTCCTTCTGGCGCTGTTTACAGTAAAGTCTAAATTGGAAAACGAAGAATGAGTTCAGCGCGGTGGGCGAATGATGGCATCAGTCATGTGAGCAACGCGTGCCATTTCGAGGACATCATGCACACGGATAATATCTGCCCCGCGGGTGATGCCTACCGAAATAGTGGCGGCAGTCCCCTCCACACGCTGATCGGGTGGGAGGTCGAGGGTGTATCCGATAAATGACTTGCGCGAAGGCCCGAGCAGAATCGGATACCCCAGAGCGCGGATTTCCCCCAGCCGGTTCAACAATTCAAGATTTTGTTCGATTGTCTTGCCAAAACCAATCCCCGGATCAAGGATAATTTTCTCATCCCGGATTCCAGCGGCTCTGGCAATCGCCACACTTTCGAGTAATTCGCGTTTCACATCTTCCAGCAGATCAGCATATTCCACACCCACATAGCGCCCCCCCAAACGATCGCGGATTTCGGCAGTTTTGGGGTTGCTGCGGTTGTGCATGAGGATCACCGGGACGTTGAAACGCTTGACCACGGCAGCCAACTCCGGGTCGGCGCGCAGCCCCCACACATCGTTGACAATATGCGCTCCGGCTTCCAACGCCGCTTCGGCCACGGTCGCCTTGTAGGTATCAATCGAAATCAGCGTGTCGGGAAATTCAGCCGTCAGGGCGTGGATCACCGGGATGACGCGCGCCAACTCTTCGGCGGCATCCACTGGCTCTGCACCAGGGCGCGTACTTTCGCCGCCCACATCCAAAATATCAGCACCGGCAGCAATGAAATGGCGGGCTTGCTCAAGAGCGGAGGTGATGCCCTCACCCACCCCCGCCTCGCTCCCCCTCCCTCTCCCAAACTTGGGAGAGGGAGGGGGCTGGGGGGAGGGCGAGGGAGACATCAAACCATCCCCGGAGAAACTATCGGGCGTAACGTTAAGGATGCCCATCACATATGTGCGGGCACCCCAACTGAAAGTATGCTGGTCGAGAACTAACGCAGTGAGCATCGATTAAATCATTGATTCCATCGGACGGGCAAGCCAGGCTTCTGCTTCACCCAAATCGGTAAAAATGGCCATGCGCGCGCCGCCACCTGGGGTGAGGTCAGCAATTTTTTGCACGGCCACACGCACCATATCATCGGCAACGACAACCGCCAGACGAATATTGCGCGTGGACGGATCGCTGTTAAGTTCAACGGCATATTTGAGTGCTCGTTCAGAGATACGTTCAACCCGACGCAGATCGTAAAGATTGCGCGTCAGGCGGTCGGAGCCCAGCAGATGTTCGGCCGAAAAATCGCGCCAGTGTTCCAGGGTATGCTCGTTGATATGGGTAAAGGTCAAATTCATGCCACCGTCTTCACGGCGGGCAACCGTATAGCCCGCATCGGGATCGGGCGTAAAATGGAGCTGTTTCTGGTCAGTCATGCGTCAAACTCCTTGTGATTATCAAAAGGATGGTAGAAATGATTTTACTCGAAAATTGTTAAAACTTCGTGAAATTCGACAAATTTTGTAATGGGCAACATCACTTTGAACAGTTTTCCCGCAAAGCCGTGAAGGCGCAAAAATTTTTTGAAGAGAAAATTTAGCGCCGTTGCGTGATGTAATTCTAAATTCAACATCTTATTGCCCGCTACAAAGTTCAACCAATTCGTTCTCATTCGTGATCGATTTTAAACACTTATCGACATTTTAGGGCATTGGCGTTACAAAACTTCGGCGTGGGACTTGCGATGCAGATATTGTCCCTGACCGGCCTGCCCCAACCACTCGTCACCATCAACGATAAGATTGCCGCGCAAGAAGACTTTTTCCGGGTAGCCGGTGAGCTGCCAACCTTCGTAGAGATTGTAATCGGTACGATGATGAGACATACCAACGCCGTAGTTAACCACGCGTGTCGGATCCCAGATTACAATATCAGCATCGGCTCCGGGGACGAGCGCGCCTTTGCGGGGGTACAGGCCAAAAATCTTGGCCGGGTTGGTGCTCGTCATGGCGACAAATTGATTGGGCGTAATGCGCCCTTTGACAACACCTTCGGTCCATAACAGGGGCATACGATCTTGCACACCAGGAAGGCCATTGGGAATTTTCGTAAAATCACGCGCCCCTAACTCTTTGCCGGGAATAGCGATTTTCTGGCCTTCGTACATAATCGATTTAGTGCCATCGTAATAGAATGGGCAATGATCGGTGCCCATAACCTGCATGGTACTATCCGAGACAGCCTCCCACAGGCGGTTGTTGTCGGCGGGCGAGCGCATGGGGGGGGAGCAGATCCACTTGGCACCATCCGAGCGGCGCAAATCATCTTGGGTGAAAAATAAATATTGCGGGCAGGTTTCGCCCATCACCGGAACGCCCTGAGCGCGGGCGTATTGAATTTGGTCTACGCCCCCGGCGGTATTCATGTGAACAATGTAGAGTGGCGCATCGGCTTGAGCTGCCAGGGCGCAGGCGCGCAACACCGATTCCACGGCTCCCCAGGCCGGGCGAGTGTAGGCGTGCCACTCAGGGCTGGTATGCCCTGCCGCCAGTGCCTCCGCAACCAATACGTCAATCACATCGCCATTCTCAGCGTGGAGCATGGTCAACATGCCGTGTTCTTTGGCGATGCGCATCACCTGGAAAATTTCGTCATCCTGCAAGCGCAAGCGGCCATTGTAGGCTGTGAAAACCTTGAGAGTGGTAATGCCTTCATCGAGTAAGACCGGAATTTCGGCGGCCACTTTCTCGTCAAAATGGGTAATATTCATGTGGAAGCCATAATCAATCGCCGCGATTTCGGCTTTGCGTCGCCAAAGCTCAACGGAATGCGCAAGACCTTGCGGCTCCTGAACGATAAAATCCATCACCGTGGTGGTGCCGCCAAAAGCCGCCGCCTTGTGACCCGTGTAATGGTCATCGGATGAAATCGTATCGAACATTTCCAACGCCAGATGGACATGAGGATCGATGCCGCCGGGTAGTATCAACTTTCCCGCGGCGTCAATGATTTCGGCATCCGCGGCGTTGAGTTGGCTGCCAATCGCCAGGATTTTTTCATTCTCGATGAGAATATCTGCTTTAAAGGTATCCGAGGCGGTGATGATGGTTCCGTTTTTTAGAATAGTAGTTTTGGACATGGTGTTCCTTTCAAATTAAAAGAAACAGAGGGAACAAAGGGACTGAGGTAATATTTTTTGCGCTCGATGAGCCTACGATAACCTTTGGCCTTTTGCTCCCTTTGGTTCATTTGGTTCCTTTGCCCCCTCGAATCCCCAACAACATCGCCAACACTTCCGGCGGGATATCGACTTCAGGAACTTCATACCCGTGGTCACTCTCAACGCGTTCGCGCAAGGCGTGCCAAAGCAGTTTGCGCTCATCGGAGTGAACGCTGAGGTCTTCCAACGTTGCGGCTTTGGCAAGGTATTCGCCAGTGGTGTAGAGGAAGGTCAGGCGCTTCCAGGTTTTGGCGCGGATGGGGTATGGCAGCGGCACCATTGGGCCAAGTTGAATCTTGAAGTACGCCTCCCCAGCCCGGGGATGGTCTGGCTCGTCCTGCAATATTTCGGCGCGGGTCGTCAATTCATGTCCCAGCACGGGGGCCAGATACTCAATCTGCCATTTATGTTCCCCAAAAGAAGCCGGTTGGTAAAAAGCGAGATAATCCACGGCAACTACTTTGGGCGCGGTGGCAAACGGAATGCGATACCAACCCAGCACGCGGGCAATTTCGAGGTCGCGCGGCGAGGGGGTGTAAACAACAAGGACTAAATCAGTGGATTTTATCATTGGATGACTAACGCAATGACATCAGACATCGGGACGTCGGACGTCAACTGAAAAGAACTTCCACATCATCGGCGGTCAGGCCTTTGAAGAAACTGCTCTCGGTAGTGATGAGTTGTTCAACGAGCTTTTTCTTCTTTTCCTGTAATTGTAATATCTTCTCTTCTACCGTGTCACGCGTGATTAATTTATAAACAAACACCGGCTTATCCTGGCCAATGCGATGCGTGCGGTCACTGGCCTGCATTTCAACGGCGGGGTTCCACCACGGATCAATATGAATGACGTAATCGGCAGCCGTCAGGTTGAGACCAACGCCGCCCGCCTTAAGCGAGATGAGGAAAAAGGGAATTTCAGGATCATTCTGGAAGGTATCGACGCATTCCTGGCGTTTGCGCGTGCGCCCATCCAGATATGTATAGGGGGTTTTGCGGGCATCCAGTTCCTCGCGCACAAGTTTGAGCATTTGCACGAATTGCGAAAAAATCAACGCTTTATGCCCTTCAGCGCGCAGCGTTTCCAGCGTTTCCACCAGCAATTCAAATTTCGCTGAGGCGCCGCGAAAATCTTCCTTGGTGAGGCGCGGGTGATTGGAAATTTGCCGCAAGCGCAACAGGCCTTCCAGCACTTTCATGCGGGCATCGTTCATGCCCTGCTCTTCGATGATACCCAGCAGCATGGCTCGATAATAGTCGCGCGTTTTGGCATATAGTTTTTTCTGGGCGGGTTCCATATCACAATATAGAATTCGCTCCGTGCGCGGCGGCAGTTCGGGTGCAACCTGGGCTTTGGTGCGCCGCAATATGAAGGGATAAACCAGCGCCCTCAACATTTGGGCTGCCGTTTCATCACCCCGGTTTTCGATGGGGTTACTGAATTCGCGCTTGAAATACTCGAGGCTGCCCAACAAACCAGGATTGAGAAAGGCAAATTGCGACCATAATTCAAAGGTATTATTTTCCACCGGGGTTCCGGTCAACACCAAGCGATGGTCACTGCGCAACAAACGCGCCGCCTTCGATGTTTTCGCCAGCGGATTTTTAATCGCCTGCGATTCATCCAAGACAACATAATGGAATTTATATTCACGCAGAGTCTCGATATCGCGCATCATCGTGCCATAGGTGGTCAACACCAGATCGTACTGATCGAAAACAGCGGCCCCGGCTTCGCGCTCCGCACCGTAATATTCGTGGAAACGCAACGAGGGCGCAAAACGCGCCGCCTCGCGCTGCCAATTGACCAACAGAGAGCGCGGCAACACGATCAGGTCGGCAGACTGAGCATGGCCGCTGATCCGCAGCGACAGCAAGAAGGCCAACGCCTCGATTGTTTTTCCCAAACCCATATCATCGGCCAGGCAACCGCCAAACTGATATTCATGCAAAAAATGCATCCAGTCGTAACCAGCTTTCTGGTAGGGGCGCAGTTCGCCGGTAAAGCCCGCGGGCAATGCCTGGGCTTCAATGCCCTCAAATTCCAACAAGCGTTTGCGGCGGGTACGAAATTCTTCATCGATCTGGTTTTGATCCACTTTGTCGAGCAGATCGTCAATCAGGGCGATGTGATGATTCGAGAGGCGCATCCCGTCATCGGTTTGCTCCCCGAGGCCAAAGAGATGTTTATAACGCTCGATCCATTCGTCTGGGATTTCGCCGATTGTGCCATCAGCCAGCTTGACGTATTTTTCTTTTTTGCGCAGGGCGCGGCGGACTTCCTTGAGGGTGGTTTCTACGTCCCCGAAGGTGATGACTGCCTCGATGTCGAACCAGTCGATCCCCGAACTGATGTTAAGTGAAAGCGTGGGCGCATTACGATTGACACGCGCCGTTTTGAGCTTTTCTTCACCGTAAATCTCAAAACCGGCGTCGGCTAACCGTGGGATGTGACGCATGAGAAAATCAATCGGGTCAACACGCGCCCGCAGCAAAAAGACATGATCATCGTAATCGCCGCGGCCATATTTGAGACCGTTATGCGCCGAGGAAATCGAACTGTAAATTTCTTCTTCCTGAATGGGCTGCTGATGGACGCGCACCAACTCCCACGTTCCCGGCGTACGGCGAATGGTTTGCTCCGGAAGTTGCGATTGATAGGGCACTTCATACTCTTCGTAGCCAAAGAATAACTGCACCTGGAATTCCCCACCATCATCGGTGAGATACAGGCGCTTTGCCGGTTCTCCACCGGCATCTACCCACGAAATCAGGTCGCTCTCGATACGGAAGCGTTCCGCCAATGCAGGAAAGTAATTCTCAAGGAACTCATCTTCGTAATGGACAGTGATTTTGACTTCGGGAGAGCGCAGCCATGTATGCAACAAATCGATCGAATAGGGCGCTTCGATTTCAATCAGTTTATCATCTACCAACGCCCAGATCGGTTCTTTCACGCTGACAATATCCACATTGACATCACGAATTGAAATATCCGTTTCCCCATGCTTTAAGGCAGCCTGCATCGATATATATTCGGCGTCTTTTTCCAGGCGCAGATGCATTTCTGTGCTTTCAGGAATGAGTTGCACTGCCCGCCGCATGGGGTTGCTGGAACTCCCAAAAAAGATCGGCAGTGGTATATGTCGCAATAAGGATAAATCTTCGGCGATGGGGAAATCGTATGATTCGTAGTAATAGTAAGAACTCGCCCGGCGCGTTTGCTTTTGAATCAGGCGAATAAAAGCATCCGCGTCTGCGGAATAATTCAGCGCACCCTGGGGATTAAAGTTCTTGCTAATCTCTTTAATGGCGTTGAGCATCCACTGATTGTGTTTGACCAGTTCGGGGAGGTCTTTTTCAGGCGGTAACTCCCCGATGGGAAGCACCCCTTCGGGAATGCGATCCAACCACAGGCGGTAGGGAACGAGCGTCCACCCCGTGGTTTCAGGCTGCAAACTGAGAAAAATCCAGTATGGGCTGGAAGCCTTTTTCGCCGCGGGTTTGCGCTCAATCAACATACGATCAAAGCGCGAACGCCACGCGCTGGGAGCCAGTTTCGCAAGATGTGCATGAACTGCCAGGCCAGCAGCCACCATATGCTTGCAGAACCAGCCGCTTTCAGCATGTGGACAGGTGCAGTCCAGATCTAACTCATCACTCTGCACCCACAATTCCACCCTGTAAAGCCGTGTGCCCCGAACGCTGCACTGGGCTTCCTGAAGGTCTGCCGATTGAACATAAACTCGGTTGGCGCGAAAATATGCATGACCGCGCTGATAAACGTTTGGCCCCGCCATATCACGCAGTTCATTTTCGGTTAAAAAATCAAGCAGGGTGAAATTCACGGTTGGCCTTATGATAATAAGCGACAAGGTGACTGTCACTTCGTGCATGACAGTCACCTATAAGCCCCAAGGGGATTTTCAGTCTACCAAATACCCCAGTATTATAAACCGACTTTCTCGTTAAAAGCGACGATCAATTCATCCATTTCTTCAATCTGAGTCTGGAAGCTGGTCCAGTAATCGGGCTGATACCACTGCGCCTGAATTTCTTCATAGGTGCGGGCCTGCTGCTCAACCCAGGTAAAATATTTGAGCTGATGGATGCGACGGCGGTCGGTATAGCGCAGTTCTTCCAGATTGTCTGTACTCTCACCTTGCAACCAACGAGCAAAGTCAGCGGCAGCATCGGTTTCTTTGTATTCGCCATACTCTTCGTGCATTTCTGTTAGGCGACTCTGATATAGTTCCATTGAGTCGGTCAAAACTGTGAGCATGATGTCGTTCTCACCCATCTCATAATACTTGGCAGCTTTGATCGCTGAAAGTACATTGGAGATGCCGGAGAAGCCCAACAGATCAAGCTGCCCAACAATGGCTTCGGGAACCCCTTGCTGCGCCAGGTAGGCCTTACCCGCAGGCTCATTGAACAAGCGCGAGATATTGACCACAGCGTTGTCGTCAATCGCAACGATCATATCAGTATTTTTGGAATTGTGAATCCAGGGCACGTGTTTGTCGCCGATGCCTTCAATGCGGTGCGCGCCGTAGCCGTTCTCTAACAGCGTGGGGCATTGCAGGGCTTCACTGGCAATAATTTTGCTGTCGGGGAAAATCTGTTTCATGTAGTCGCCGCTGGCAATTGTCCCGGCAGAGCCGGTTGCCGAGGCCATGCCGCGGTAATTATCGTTCGGGCCCATAACCTGCTTGAGCACTTCTTCCATGGCGTGGCCGGTAACTTCGTAGTGCCACAGATAATTACCAAATTCTTCAAACTGATTGAAAATCATCAGGTCTTCGCCGGTGGCGCGCAATTCCCAGCATTTGTCGAAGATTTCTTTTACGTTTGATTCGCTGCCCGGGGTTTTGATGGTCTCACCGGCGATCGAAGCCAGCCACTCGAAGCGTTCCTTGCTCATTTCGGCGGGGAGGATAGCAATCGATTCGCAGGCCAGGAGGGCCGAATCATACGCCCCACCGCGGCAATAGTTGCCTGTGGAGGGCCAAACAGCCTTCTGGGTGGTGGGGTCAAACTGACCTGTAACCAGGCGTGGGACGAGGCACCCGAAGGCGGCGCCAACCTTGTGAGCGCCAGTCGGGAACCACTTGCCTACCAATACAACGATGCGGGCATCCACACCCGTCAGGCTGGAGGGCAGTTCCAGATAATTTACACCACCGAATCCGCCGCCGCTGGCCTTAGCTTCATTATGCCAGGAAATGCGAAACAGGTTACGGGGATGCAGATCCCACAAACCAATCGAAGCCAATTCTTCTTTGAATTTGTCGGGGATCAGCGCGGGGTTTTTCATCTGCGCAAAAGTCGGAATAATGATATTGCGCTCTTTGGCACGCTTTACGGCGCGTTCCAGGCGATCTTCATAAACGGTCAGGTCAATGGTGTACATGGGTCTCCTGATATATGGGGTGAATTAGGGTATACGTTTGTGGAATCAAATTGTCAGACAACTAGATTATAACGCAAAATGTATATTTAGGAAACTTGTCTGACAATTGAATTATCACTATGCGGGGCTTCGGTGACAATATACAACGGGCGGCCTTTGGCTTCATCATATAAACGGCCAATATACTCCCCCAAAACGCCCAATGAAATCAATTGCACCCCGCCCAGGAACAACACCGCAATCAGTGCGGATGCCTGTCCAAAGAAAGCTTGCGAACCAGCCAGACGCAGCGCAATCACTACCGGAATCGCCAAAATGCTGATCCCAGCAGATGCAAAGCCCAGATACATGGCTACCTGTAATGGGAAATAGGAAAATCCAGTAATCGCATCACTGGCAAATTTGATCATTTTTCGAAGCGGATATTTGGTTTCGCCAGATAACCGGGCTGCGCGTTCGTACTCAACGCCAATCTGTTTAAACCCCACCCAAACCGACATGCCGCGCAAGAAACGATGCCGCTCGCGCATTGAATTCAACACATTCACGACAGAACGGTCCATCAGGCGAAAATCACCTGCATCCATAGGAATATTCACATCGGTGATGCGCTGGATAATGCGATAGAATGCCGCCGCGGTGAATAACTTAAACCAGGATTCCCCTTCGCGTTTGGAACGCACCGCATAAACCACCTGATAACCTTCACGCCATTTGGCAATTAAATCTAGCATCACTTCAGGCGGGTCTTGCAAATCTGCATCAATAATAATCACCGCTTCCCCGCGACTATAATCCAGCCCCGCGGTGACAGCAATCTGGTGCCCAAAATTGCGCGCGAAGATCACGGGCACCACACGCGGGTCTTTTTCAGCTAGTTGCTGAATCTGCTCAGTAGAGCCATCTGTGGAGCCATCATCAACCAACAATAACTCCCAGGCTTCGCCGGTTTGCTCCATCACCACGCGTACCCGGCGAGTTAGCTCAAGGATATTTTCAACTTCATTATAGATTGGCGCAATAACAGAATATTTCATAACCAACTTCGTTTATGAACTCAACTCGGAGATAGGAAACTCTTCATCAACCGGGAAAGGAGGTAATCCCAGCACACGACAGCGCAGGTATTTGGCAAAAATCCACAAAGAGAGCAATACTGGAACGACTAAAAACGCAGCCAGCGCGCCGTGCAACACCAAAGCTCCCAAAATCGACACCAATACAATCCCCGGATGAATGTGAACGGTACGCCCCACAATCACAGGGCGCAGCCAGAAATTTTTCACCGCAGTTAGAATCAGATACAAAGCTAATACCAGGATAGCAAACCAGAAGTTTGACATAGAAAAGTAGGCTGAACCTTCGAGCAAGGCCACCCCAACCGAGAGAACGCCCGATACAATCGCGCCAACTTCATGTACAAAACTCGTCAGGCCGGTAAAAAATCCCAGCATGACTGCTCCAGGCAAACCCACAATTAGCCAGACAACCGAATCCATCACCCCAACGGCCAACATAAAAGTTAGCTGGCTGCGCATATAATCGGCCCAGACAAAACGGAGTTGGCCTAATAATTTTCGAATATCCTCCTGCAAATTATCGGGGGCAATATTGACAATGCCTTCCCCAAAACGGTGACCATCGTGCAAGAAATAGAACCAGCTAATCATCATCACCATGACCCAGATGAAATTCTTTGTGACCGCCCCAACAACGACAAAGACACTCTCGGCAATGGGAGAGAGCATATCAGCAGAAAACTGGGGCACATCAGGTAAAAATTCTTGCGGATAGAAAACCCACTCCATAAACTGAACCGGGGTTGAGCGTAATTCTGCATAGTGGATTGCCAGGCTCTCGAAATTAACCGTAAATAAACGCACCTGTCCCACTATCACCGGCGTAATCATCGCCGGTGCCGAAGCAATGACAAGTATGGTCAGGATATAGACAATCACAACTGCCGCCCCGTGTGAAAGGCGTGTACGTGTGGAAAGAAAACGCACAATCGGGTAAGTGATATACGCCATGATTGCCGCGATTATCAACGGATTGATGACCGCGCGAAAATACCATAGCACCCCGATCACTAAAAGTATCAGACTAGCCAATGCGCCATAACGCGCTTCTTTACTCCATCTTTCCTGCTGCATCATGTTTCCTTTTCCTGATCAAATCCCCAAGAGCAAGAAAGCTCGCGCGGATTTCCAGATCACCATTCTACCAGAATCCGCGCAAGCCTCTATACAATTTTTTTGTGCCCAGTTTGAGGATTTACCCCACAATTAGCCATTGCCTAAATCAATGCTTTAACGGCATCTAATGTTGGCTTAATAACCGGCGCCTCGCCTGCGGCCATCATCGCGGCGTTGACATCTTTCAGGCCGCTGCCGGTATTGACGACGACTACGGGATCGTCTGAGTTAATCAGGCCATCCTGTACGGCTTTTACCAGCCCTGCGTAGGAAGTTGCGCCAGCCGGTTCAGCGAAGATACCCACCGGGCCAAGTTCACCGATCGCGGCAATGATGGCTTCATCTTCAACCAGAATATAGGCCCCATTAGTGTGCGTGGCAGCCCGCAAAGCGCGCAAACCATCGCTGGGCATATTGACGGAGATACTGTCGGCGCGCGTAGTGGCGCTGACGGCAATGATTTCCTCATTGCCCGCGTTGAAGGCGTTAGCGATGGCTGCCGAGCCGGTGGATTGCACGCCAAAGATGCGCGGCATCCCCTCGATGAGGCCTAGTTCTAGCAGGTCTTTGAACCCTTTGTGAATCCCGGAAATGATGTTGCCATCACCCACAGAGACAAAAACAGATAACTGCTCATTGACAACTGGCACCTGCTCCCAGATTTCAAAAGCGGCGGTTTTCTTGCCTTCAGCAGTGAAGGGATTATAGCCCGTGTTGCGGTTGTACCAGCCAAATTCAGCGGTGGCTTCCAGTGATAATTTAAAAGCCGCGTCGTAATTATCGTCTACCAAAATCACTTTGGCGCCAAAAATTTGAAGTTGCGCAATCTTCGCCGCGGGGGCCGTTTTCGGCGCAAAGATCACTGATTGATGCCCTACAGCGGCGGCCATGCCTGCTAGAGCGGCTCCCGCGTTGCCTGTAGAAGCGGTCACGACGACTTCAGCGCCGATTTCGCGGGCGCGGCCAATCAGCACAGCGCTGGCGCGGTCTTTGAAAGATGCTGTGGGGTTGCTGCTCTCGTCTTTGATGTAGAGATGTTTCAGATCAAGTTTTTTCGCCAACGCGGGTGGTGAAAACATCGGGGTCCAGCCAGCCGCCCGGAGCGGAGTACCGTATCCCCCAGGGTCGGGCACCGGCAAGAGGGGCAGGTAACGCCACAGGGATGCCTCGGCCTTGACGACCAGAGCATCCACCGGTTTTTTCTTTAGGGCTTCATAATCCAGAATAACATCCAGATTACCCCCATCTTTCGGGCAGGTATACGTAACTTCTGTGGGACCGTATTCGGCCCCACAGACTGAACATTTATAACCAGTAAAATGGGTCATGCAGTTTGTACTCCTTCTTCTTCTGTAACGCCCGCCATCAGCAGACCAAGCTGTGCGGGGGTGGCGGTTTCGGCGGGCACAATGCCCATAATTTGCCCTTCAAAGATAACCGCGATGCGGTCGGAGAGGGTCAGGATTTCATCGAGGTCTTCAGAGATGAGCAGAACGGCGGTGCCGCTGCGACGCTGGGCGAGAAGTTGTTCGCGCACGTATTCGGTAGCACCGATATCGAGGCCGCGCGTGGGCTGTGCGGCGACAATGGCACGCGGTTGGCGCGAGATTTCACGCGCCAGGACAACTTTTTGGATATTGCCACCCGAAAGGCTTTTTGCCATCGTTTCTTGCGAGGGGGTTTTTACGCGGAATTGCTCAATCAGCCGCTCACTATGGTGAGAAATCTGGCGCAGGTTGAGAAAACCAAAACGCGAGAAGGGCTGTTTATGATGCTCGCGCAGGATCATATTTTCAGCAATGGTAAAGTCCTGAATCATGCCGTCACGCATCCGCTCTTCAGGGATATAGGAAAGCATCCGGTCGGTGCGATCACCGGGAGGAAGCGACGAAATATCTTCACCTTCCAGATAAACCTCGCCCTGTGTGGTTTTGCGCAGCCCGGTGATGACTTCGGCAAGTTCACGCTGCCCATTGCCGGAGACGCCCGCAATGCCCAGAATTTCGCCAGAGCGCACTTCAAGATCAACATCGCTCAGACCTGGAGTGCCGCGGTCGCTTTTACAAGATACGTTCTTCAATTCCAGGCGGATTTCACCTAATTCAGCATGGCCGCGGTCGGGGGCAAAGCCAATTTCACGACCAACCATCCAGCTAGCCAAATCTTCTTTAGTGGTTTCGGAGATTTGGCGAGTGCCGACCATACGGCCATCACGCAGCACGGTGACACGCTGGCAAATCTCAATGACTTCATGCAATTTATGCGAGATGAAGATCAGCCCGTGGCCGTCTTTGGTCATCTGACGCATGATGACGAAGAATTCATCCACTTCCTGAGGGGTCAGCACGGCGGTGGGTTCATCAAGGATGAGCAGAGCCGCGCCGCGATAAAGCGCTTTGATAATTTCAACCTTCTGCTGCTGCCCCACCGAAAGCTGCCAAATGTAGGCCTGGGGGTCCACTTGCAGGCCATAAATATCGGCTAACTCCAGAATACGCTTGGTGACGTTATCAAGGTCGGTGAGTGGGCCACGTGAGGATGGCATTCCCAGCGCTACATTTTCAGCGACAGTGAGAGTTTCAACTAACATAAAATGCTGGTGAATCATACCAATGCCGAGGTTGATGGCATCGGTAGGCGAAGCAATATCTACGCGCTTCCCGTTGAGCCATATTTCGCCCTCATCCGGGTGATACATACCATAAAGCACTTTCATCAGCGTGCTTTTTCCCGCGCCGTTTTCTCCCAATAAGGCGTGGACTTCACCAGTACGAACATCGAAATCGACATTATCGCTGGCAAGTACGCCCGGAAAGCGCTTGGTTATGCCGCGCATTTCCATATGGTCAATGCGAGTGTGTCCAGAAGGGAGTTTGTTCGTTTCAGTCATGGTACCATCCTGCGCTCAGAACTATATTGACATCATGGAGATTTCCGAAGACGTTGCACGCTTGAAGTTCTTTTGCACATCTTCGGAAATCTGTTCTTAGAATTTATGATGAATCCAGGAATACAAGAAATCTCTTTCATGTGCTCCTGGTTTCTTCATAACAGGACTTACGCATTTTCGTAAAAGACACCCCTGTTTTCGGTATATTTTTCATCGTTTTGCGTAAGTTCTAATAACATATTTCGATGAGAAGACCTGGCAAGTCTCCATGATGAAAACTTGCCAGGTCTTGAGACTGTAAAACTACTCGCCTAGATCAATGACGATGCTGCCATCAATGATGCCTTGGACAGTGCCATCTGCCAAAGCTTTGACATCATCAGCCAATACGAAATCGGCGTTGTATTCCAGAACTTCGCCGCCGCCAGCAAGGTCAATCACGAAAGCCTGTCCACCATAGGTGCCTTCAGCAATCATGGAGACCATTTCTTTGAGGACAACTTCCCAGTGGTATACCTGATTGGCAACCACAATCCCGGGAGCCAGAGCAGTCTGCGAGGCCTGGGTGCCGAACCACAGCACGCCGGATTCTTCAGCCACACCGATTGCGCCCACAACCATCTGGGCGGTGCCGGTGAGTACATCTGCACCCGCTGCGATGTGGGTGTTGGCTGCTTCAGCCGCCAGCGCCACATCGGAGAACGAGCCGATATAGTTCACGTTGACCTGCACATCCGGATTGGTAGCCTGAGCGCCAGCCACGAAGCCATCCACATATAGCTTGGCATCGCCAGTTTCGATAGGCCCAACTACGCCGATCACGCCGCTCTCAGAAAGGCTGGCTGCCAACACACCGTTGACATAGCCACCCTGCTGGGAAGCTGCTTCATAAGCGAAAATATTGGGCAGATCAAAGGTGTCCACCGTGGTGCCCCAGGCAAAGCTGGTTTCGGGGAAGTCGGGGGCGATTTCCTGCAAGGAGGACCCGTACTGCGAACCGTGGGCAATCACCAGATTGTAACCTTCGGAAGCATAGTCACGGATCGCTGCCGCGGCGTCATCCACCACGAACATGCCTTCCGAGTAGACGATTTCCATTGCCGCTTCGCCGCCGAGCCATTCCTGAACCGCGAGCAGGGCGTCATACATGCTCTGGCTGAAAGCCAGATCGGTGATGGCGCTGGGCATTACAATGGCAACTTTGAAAGTGCCATCAAAGGTCGGGGCAGCCATGCCCTCTTCCATAGCCGGTTCTTCAGCAGCAGGAGCTTCTTCCATCATGCCTTCGTGTC
>JABGRQ010000068.1 GCA_018648225.1 Chloroflexota bacterium | reverse complement strand
TTCCAAGAACCTGTAATGCGCTTTATGGTCACTTCGATTGAAGAATAAGCATTAGGAGGCTGATATGAGCCGGGGCTTAAACAAAGTCATGATCATTGGTCATCTGGGACGCGATCCTGAGATGCGCTACACGCCATCGGGTCGTCCGGTGACTACTTTTAGCGTCGCCACAAACCGAAGTTGGTCAACCGCCGATGGTGAACGACGCACAGATACCGAATGGTTCAACGTCGTCACCTGGAATAAACTTGCCGAAATTTGCAATCAATATCTAACCAAAGGACAGCAAGTTTATATTGAAGGGCGTTTGCAAACTCGCCGGTGGGAAGACTCAAATGGCACCCGCCACACATCGGTTGAAGTTGTCGCAAATGAAATGACTATACTCGGTGATCGCCGTGGCAGCGATGAGATTGATGATGAAGAACCCATCGAGGATGAATTTCCTTTTTAGCCACAGCACAATCAGCCATAACGAAAACAATCACTAATCAGGAGTAATAACTGTGAGTGCATACCAACAGAGGCGTTATTTCAAGCCGAAAAACTGCCGGTTTTGCGCAGACAGCAAAGTCAAGATTGATTATAAAGAGACTGATCTGTTACGCCAGTATGTGCATGAGGACGGAAAAATCCGTCCTCGTCGCCAAACCGGCACCTGCGCCAAGCACCAACGCGCCATCACAAAAGCAGTAAAGCGTTCCCGACATATTGCGCTATTGCCATTTGTTGGCGAAGTTTTACGCTAGAAAATAACATGTCCCATGGGGCATAGAGTATCCCACTCTATGCCCTGATTCTTTATCCAACCCTTGGCAGCAACAAGATTATCGACCCAAATTCCAGGGGCTACCTTTAACTGCATACCAAAATAATAATCGAGTAAGCTATGGCAAAACAGACACAAAAACCGGCTGCGAGCAGCCGCAAACGCTTGGCTCGCGTCGAACGCGAAAATATTCAAAAGCGCATCATCACTATCGCAACGGTTATTATCGTCAGCCTTGTTGTGCTGATTGCGGTTTTTGGCACCATCAAAGAAGGCGTAATTGACCCTCAGAAGCCTGTAGTCACCGTAGGCGACTACGAAGTATCCCTGGCCCAATTCCAGGCACGGGTACGTTACCAGCGCTTCCAACTTGTTAACCAATACGCCAGTTACTATAATTTCCTGCAGAGTTTTGGTGACGCAAATACCCAATCGCTACTGGAAAACAATCTGCGGCAAATCCAGTTTCAACTCGAACCGGTTATTCTCGGCACCACTGTGATTGATGATATCGTCGCCGATTTGCTGGTTCAACAGGAAGCCGAAAAGCGCGACATCACCGTAAGCGATGATGAAGTTAACCAATTTATCGCGGAAAATTTCTTCATGTATTTTCCGAACGGGACTCCTACCCCTGAGCCAACACGCGAACTGCGCCCTACTTCGACTCTCTCACCCGAACAGTTGACACTGGTCCCCCAGGAGCCAATGGCTACCCCAGAGGAAGCTGCTGCCGAAGAAGAAACCCCAGCAGAAGCAGAACCCACCGCGGAGCTGCCCACCGCAACCCCCTACACCGAAGACGCCTTCCAAACGCAACTCACTGAGTATCTCGACTATATTGCAATCTATGCCGATGTCACAGAAGAAGATTTGCGCTGGATGATCGAGGCCGATATTTATCAGGAAAAACTCATCAAGGCGCTAACCGATGATCTTGAAACCGAAGAAGAACAAGCCTGGGCGCGCCATATTTTAGTAGCCGATGAAGAGACCGCGCTTGATGTGATTGAACGCATCAATAATGGTGAAGACTTCATCACCCTGGCTCAAGAACTTTCTACTGATACTGGCAGCGCCCCATTGGGCGGCGACTTGGGCTGGTTCGGCCATGAACAAATGGTGGCAGCTTTTGATCTGACTGTCTTTGAACTTGAGATTGGCGAGATCAGCGCTCCGGTGGAATCAAATTTTGGCTGGCACGTTATTCAACTTTTAGGGCGTGAAGTGCGGTCAATTTCTGAGCAGCGACTGGCAACCATCAAGGAACAAACTTTCCAAAACTGGGTGACTGAACAACGCGCCAACTCGGAAGTTGTGATCAACGAAACCTGGAGCGAGAATATTCCCGAAGAACCGGCAATTCCGCCAGAAATTGCATTACCCTAACTTCAAAAAAATGGATAAAAAAAGAGTGTCGGCGATTGCCGACACTCTTTTTTTATCCACTGGCTCGACATGACAGACAAAAAATATCCACTCCTATATCCATCAAAATGCACCATCCCCAATTGTTTGCTGTAAAATCAGCAACTCGTTGATGCCCTTCTCTGCCAGATCAAGCAATGCATCGAGCGCGCTACGCGAAAAAGGGTCTCCTTCGGCGGTACCTTGCACTTCGATGAATTCACCGCGGGCATTCATGACCACATTGACATCGGCCTGGGCGCGGGAATCTTCGGTATAGCACAAATCGAGCATAGGCTGGCCGTCTACAATCCCCACGCTGACGGCGGCCACCGGCGACAGAAACACCTCCGGGGGCACCTCCCCCGCCTCGAGCAAAGTCTGAAGCGCCAATCTCAGGGCCACATATCCCCCGGTGATGGCCGCGGTGCGCGTGCCGCCATCCGCTTGCAAGACATCACAATCCACAATCACGGTACGCTCCCCCAGTTTCTCCAAATCTACCGCGGCGCGCAAGCTGCGCCCGATCAGACGGCGGATTTCTTGCGTGCGTCCGCCCAGGCCGTTCGTCTCGCGGCGGGTACGTTCTGTGGTGGCCCGCGGCATGAGTGCATATTCACCGGTCACCCAGCCGCCGGGGATATTTTGGCGCGTCTTCCAGCGCGGTGCGCCCGCCTCAATGGTGACGTTGCAAATCACTTTGGTGTTGCCAATCTCGATCAGCACGGAGCCTTCGGGGTAGATCACATAGCCCGGCGTGAATTTCACCGGGCGCAGGTCATCATAATTTCGTCCGTCAATACGTTTTTGAGACATCATTTTTTACTTTACTCGATCACGTCGGCGACTTCATCCAGTTTCAGGCTGATAACCTGGCTGGCGGTGTCGCGCCCTTTGGTGACGCCGTAAATCACATCGGCGGCCTGAACAGTGTTGCGGTTGTGCGTAATGACAATAAACTGAGTATTCTGGGCGAGTTCGCGCAGCAGATCGCGGAAACGGCCCACATTGGCCTCATCGAGCATGGCATCCACTTCGTCAAGCACGCAAAACGGCGTGGGCGAAACCTTGAGCAATGCAAAAACCAGCGCAGTAGCCGTCAGACTGCGCTCACCGCCTGAAAGCAGCGAAAGCCCTTGCGTGCGGCGCCCCGGTAAGCGCGCTTCAATATCAATACCGGTATCCGTCATATTCTCGGGGTCCGTGAGTACCAGTTGTGCCGAACCGCCACCGAATAAACGGGTGAAAATTTGGCGAAATTCTGCCGCCACGGCGTCGAATGTAATCCGGAACTCGCGCTCCATGAGTACATCCAACTCTGTAATGACTTCGCGAATATCAGCTTCGGCCTTCTTCGAGTCTTCAACCTGAGCGGTCATAAATGTATAGCGTTGGCTGACTTCCTCGTATTCGCGCTGGGCATCGGGGTTCACAGCGCCAATGCGCCGCAATTGGGCGCGCTGCTGCTTAATCGTTTCTTCCAGCCCTTCGGGCAGCTCTTCAACCACAGGCAGTTCTTGCACCATATTACTGCCCAACGGCAGTGGTGTCGGCCCAGAAACTTGCTCATCATATTCAAACGATACCAACCCGAAATCAGCCTCAATGCGCTCGCGCCAGCGATCCAAAGCTTCCTGACAGCGGGTTAATGTCAATTGCGCCTGTGAATTACGGCGATCAGCCGCACTGAGCTTATTCCGCGATTGAGTCTCATCGCCCATCAGGCTGTCTTGCTGCGCCTCAGCGGCGACCAACTCTGCGTCAGCGGGGTCAATCAGGGCTTGCAACGTATCAACCTGCGTAATCAATTCCGCTTCTTGACTGCGTAAGGTATTTTTTGCCTGATCTAGTTGGGATATTTCAGCCTGCATGTGTGCCAAACGGGATTTAATCTCAGTAAATGATTGGCTGGCATCGGCAACCGTCTGGTTGCGTTCACGCTGGCGATCCAGGGTATTTTTCAGGGCCTGTTCCACAACAGCAGATTGTGTATCCCAATGATTGGCTTCCAGTTGAAATTCTTCGAGGGAAATGGCATTCAGCGCGGATTGCAATTGACGCAGATTGTCACGAGCCTGCGTGGATTCTGCTTCCAGAGCGGAGACACGTTCTACCATCTGGCGTGATTCGGCTTCCCCATGTTGGAGCGCGTCTCGCAGGTTGCTTTGCTGCGCGCGCTGCCACTCTGCTTGTCGCCGGGCTTGTGTTACCTCCAAGGAAACTTCGCCGCGTCTGCGCTCAGTGGCTTCAGCCTCGCGGCGCGCCTGATCGAGCATACTCACCAGATTGCGCTCATCACCGATGCGCGAATTCAAAGTTTGGTCAAGTTTTTCAATCGCATCCACAGCCACGTTGAGTTGTTTCTGCGTTGCTTCAATTTGCGCCTGCAATTCGCGGCGCTGGCGCGGTCTACTCAGGGTGCTGGCGCCTCCCATCTGCCCCGACATCACCGGGCCGCTGGCGTAAAAAATCTCGCCTTGTAACGTCACAGCCCGCGCCGATTGGGGCAATCCAGTCAATACACGGCGAGCGGTTTTGCGATCATCAACAATGATGGTATGCCCCAGCAACAAATCCACCGCCGGGCGATATTCGGGTTGCGCCTGAACGAGATCAGCAGCCAACCCCACAACGCCATCGGTGGGCTTCACCGAAAGCGGCTCTGGCGGGATGAGCGCATCCAGGGGCAGCATAGCCCCTCGGGCCGTTTCACTCGCCAAAACTTCCAGCGCATTTTCAACGGATGCACCGCCTGCCAACAAAACGGCATCCAAATATTCGCCTAATGCAATCGCAATTGCCGCCTCGTAAGCTTCGGGCACATGCAATTGGCTGCTCAACGCCCCCTGCGCGCCGCCAAGCGCGCCCTTCTGCGCCGACTTCAATAGCGCCTGCGTCCCTGATGTATATCCAGAAAGCGCTTTATCGGCCTGTTCCAACACATCTAATTGGGCCTTTGAACGCGCCAACTCAGCCTGCGCTTTGGATTGCTGTTCCAGTTTTTGCTTGCGCTCGGCTTCCAGTTGAACGGTTTGCTGGCGATGGGTATCCAAATCTTGTTGGGCGGTGTGGCGCGCGGCCTGGGCTTGCTGCACAGCCGATTCAGCCTCGCCCAGCCGCGCCTGGGCAGTTTGCAGTTCGCCCTCGGCAATAGATAGAGCTTCTTCGGCCTGGAGCAGCTCAGCCTGTCGGCGCTCCGCCCGGGTGCGATGTTCTTCCAGGCGTGTGTTCAGGCGCGTTTGTTGGGCAGAAAAATCAGTCAGTTGCGCTTGTCCCTGACGAATATTCTTCTCGGCTTCCGCGCGCTCCGACTGGCGTTGCTTCAATTGCTCACGGGTTTCAGCCGCTTTTGCCTGGGCTTCGCTCAATTCGGCTTGCAAACGCCGGGTTTCTGTTTCGGTTTCGGTCAGGCGTTCCTGATAGAGCACAATTTGCTGTTCATAGCGGCCGACTTCGGCAGTAGAATTTTGCTGTTGCTGTACGAGGGAACGATTACGCTCATCGGAGACAGCTAATTCACGCGTAATCGTTTCGCGCCGGGCATGCAATTGGGATAACTCGCGATGCCACGAACTGAGTCGGGCGCGCACACCCTGAATATGTTCGCGATATCCAGAGATTTCCTGGTCAATATCTGTCTGTTTGCGCTGTGCCTCTTGCAAGTGGGATTCGTGTTCACGCGCTGTAACGCGTGCCACGTTGAGTTCCTGCATCGCTCGATTCCAGTGATAGCCATACCAATCTTTGAGCAAAACTTGCAGATCGGTATGCACCTGATCGTATTGGTTGGCCCGCTGCGCCTGACGTTCCAGGCTGCGCAAGCGCGGTTTTAGCTCAGAGAGAATATCTTCGACGCGTTCCAGATTGCGCAGCGTATTATCCAATCGGCGCTGTGCTTCTTCGCGGCGAGCGCGGTATAAACCAATCCCGGCGGCTTCTTCAAAAAGCCGCCGTCGCTCGTCGGCCCGCAACGATAGCGCCGAATCAACCAGACCTTGCCCGATGATCGTGTACGTGCGCTCCGACAAACCCGAATTCCCCAACAATTCGCTAATATCTTTGAGACGCACTTTCTGCCCATTGATGAAGTATTCGTTGCTCCCATCGCGGTAGGCGCGTCGGCCAATCGAAACTTCGCTAAAGTCCACTGGTAGCCAGCTACTGCTGTTATCGAAGAGGATTTCTGCCGAGGCCATCCCGGCGCGGGAACGCTGCTCAGAGCCTTGAAAGATCATATCAATGGTCTTTTTGCCGCGCAATAAACTATAAGATTGTTCGCCCAACACCCACCGAATGGCATCGGCAACATTCGATTTACCAGACCCATTAGGGCCAACAATGCAGGTGATCCGGTCGGCTAATTCAAACGTTGTCCGCCCCGCAAAGGTCTTATAGCCTTGAAGTTCGAGAGATTTTAAATGCATGTGCTGTATCGTAAACCAAGTGGTGAAAATTGTCTATTCTGAATCTCATTCTGCGCCGAGCGCGATTATAGCTTCACGCGCCGCAGCTTTAGCAGCGGCTTGCTTACTGTGTCCGCTGCCTCGGCCATATACTTTATCGCCAATCAACACTTCGATTTCGAAAAATTTCTCGTGATCGGGACCAGTAGCGGAGATCGTGCGGTATTTCGGCGCGCCATCGCCGTGCGCTTGCGTCCATTCTTGCAGGCTGCTCTTTGGGTCTTGCAACCCACCCGAAGCATAGATCTGATGTGCCATCCCATTAAGGAAGGGGTCGAAAAATCGTTGCACTTCACCCAGTCCGGATCCCAAATAGATCGCCCCTATCAGTGCTTCAAAGGTGGCACATAATAATGCCGGGCGCTCACGCCCGCCATTCTCCGCCTCGCCGCGCCCCAGGCACATAGCTCCGCCCAGATTGATTTCATCGGCGAATTCGGCAAGCTGATCAGTACGCACCAGCGCCGAGCGCATACGCGTCAACTCTCCTTCAGACATTTCGGGGAAACGATTATAGAGCCAGGCACCCACCAGAAAATCTAAAACTGCGTCGCCGAGAAATTCGAGACGCTCGTTATCTTCGAGTGCATCCACATTTTCATTTAGATACGAACGGTGTGTAAGCGCCCGGCTGAGCAGGCGCAAATCATCCATCTCAATCCCCAGCCGTTTAGCTAAAGCCCGCGGGGTTTCCACCTCGCGGTATCCCTGAGTAGTATCCATGATATCCTCCGGAACTCAGGGAGCGGGAGATACCCCACCCCATCAAGTCGGGTACCTCACGCTCCGTTTGTTCAACTTTTTATGACGATTGTTTTCTATCCGCGATATTTCTTGATAAGCAAAACCGCGTTATGACCTCCAAAGCCAAATGCATTGCTGATTGCAATTTCAACAGGCGCTTCACGCGCCTGGTTAGGAATATAATCCAGATCGCACTCCGGATCGGGCGTATGGTAATTGATCGTGGGCGGCAGCAAATTTTCACTCACCGCACGCACACAGAAAAGCGCTTCGAGCGCGCCGGTGGCGCCCATCATGTGCCCGGTCATGGATTTGGTAGACGAAACAGGAATATTATACGCTAAATCGCCGAAAGCTGCCTTGATCGCCTGGGTTTCGGCGACATCGTTTAGCGGTGTGGCTGTGCCATGCGCGCTGATATAGCTAATCTCATCGGGATTGACCAAAGCGCTTTCCATCGCCAGGCGCATGGCCCGCGCCCCGCCCGCGCCATCGGCTGCCGGGGCAGTAATATGATAGGCATCGGACGTACTGCCATAACCGCCAAACTCGGCAAAAATTTGAGCACCGCGCTTGTGGGCGTGGCTTTCACGCTCCATCACCAGCACCGCCGCGCCTTCCCCCATCACAAGACCGTCGCGCTCTTTATCGAAAGGCTGCGGAGTGATTTCGCCAACCCCGCGACGCGACATAGCCCCCAAACGGTCAAACGCAGCCACACCAACCGGCGCAATTGTCGATTCGCTGGCACCGGTCACAGCCACGTCAATCATTCCCAGCTTGAGCATCATCCAGGCAACGCCAATGCCATCTGCCCCCGAGGCGCAAGCTGAAGCCACCGAAAAGGCCGGGCCTTGAAATCCATATTCAATCGCGGTTAGCCCGGCTCCGCCATTGGGCATCAGCATCGGTATCAAAAACGGGCTAACCCGCCGCGGGCCTGATTCGATCAATATTCGGCTACCTTCTTCCAACGAACCCAGACCGCCAATTGCTGAAGAAATAATCACCCCAACGCGCTCACGGTTGACTTCAGTCACAGCCAATCCGGCCTGCTCCACAGCCTCCTTCGCTGCAACCACCGCAAATTGCTCAAAACGATCCTGGCGGCGCGCATCTCGGGCTGGTATATAATTCGTCGGATCAAAATTTTTGACCTCCCCGGCTACTTTTACCAAAAAATCAGCAGTATCAAATTGTGTAATCGGCCCAATACCAGAAACACCCGCCAGCGCGTTTTGCCAACTTTCTCCAGCCGATAACCCCAGGGGGCTCACCGCGCCCATTCCTGTTATTACAACGCGTTCACTCATCATAGAATGCCTCCAAGAAAATAGATCAATGATGCATTTTAAAAACCCCCTATCCGATGACTGGTTGCGCCATAGAGCGCAACTAAATCCGATGCGATCCCCCACCCACAGTATGGACGAACGGACTCGCTCTGGGCTGGTACGCGTGCCCGAAGCGCGGCTATTCCCCGGGTTGGGGCGTGTACCCGCCCTCAATCCAGGTTCCCCCATCCGGGCCGATTTCCTTCTTCCAGACTGGCACAATCTCTTTCAGGCGATCAATGCCATAGCGCGCTGCTTCAAAAACCCCGGTATCACGATGCGCGGCGGTGCAAGCAATCAGCACCGTCGGCGTCATGGGATACAAGCGTCCGATGCGTTGTACAATCGCAATGCCCTCAATCATCGGCCAGCGCTGGCGGATTTCATCGGCAACCTGCCCCATTTTCGCCTCCGCCATCGGGGTGTAAGCCTCATATTCGAGGTATTCCGTCTCTGGAGGCAAGCCATCGCGTTGGGTCGTGCCTCTCACCATCCCGGTGAAGAAGCAGGCCGCCCCGGTCGAGGGCAGGGTAATCTGCGCCAGCAGATCATCCAGATTGAGTTCATCTTTTGTAATCGAGAAAATCGTTGGGAATTGAGACATCTTATCCCCCACTGACATGCGGAAACATGGCAACTTCTGCCCCAGCGGGGATGATGTCTTCATCAAAAGCGTAATCACGGTTGATCGAAACCAGGGTAGCATCCAACGCTCCGGTTGCATGGGGATAGCGTTCAGCCAACAAGGTTTTTAAACCGCTGACTTGAATATTTTCCGGCACATTTAGCGAAATTTTGCGCTCGCCGGTATGATCGCGCATCGTGGCAAAAAACAGGATGGTTATTTCATTCATTGATCACGTCACCACTTTGACCGCCGTGTTTCTCCACCAGGCGGATATGCGTAATTTGCATGGTTTTCTCAACGGCTTTCGCCATATCGTAAACAGTCAGGGCAGCCACAGAGACGGCGGTCAGGGCTTCCATCTCCACGCCGGTTTTACCGGAGGTGCGCACCGTGGCAGTGATCTCCACGCCGGGCAGTTCCGGTTGAGGCTGAATCTCGACCAAAATCTGATTAAGCGCCAGGGGATGGCACAGCGGAATCAGGTCGGATGTTTTTTTTGCAGCCATCACACCGGCCAATTCAGCCACGCTGAGGACATCCCCTTTTTTCAGCGCCCCGACCTGGATGAGTTCCAGCGTCTCCGGGCGCATGATGACTTCGCCTTTAGCAACTGCCACGCGCTCGGTTATGGGTTTAGCGCCGACATCCACCATGCGGGCGCGCCCGCTTTCATCGAGATGGGATAATTTTTGGATAGACATGGTCTGAATTATACTCGAAACGAACAAAAAATTTAACGCAAGGGCGCAAAGGTTGAAAGTCGCAAGGAGAATTTTCAAAAATCTTTGCGACTCTGCCTCTTGGCGGCCTTGCGTTAGAACCTATAACAATTGTTCCAGCACATCAGGCAACACATTTAGCAAATCACCCGCCAAAACAGTGGCTGTGTTACCCTGCATCTCGGCAGCCAGTAGACCCGCCTGAGCGTGAATCCAGGCTCCAGCGGCGGCGGCTTCGAAGGCTTCCATGCCCTGAGCGCGCAGACCGGCGATCAAACCAGCGAGCACATCACCCGAACCGGCGCGCGCCAGCGCAGACGAGGCCACCGGGATAATCATCGTGCGGCCATCGGGAGCAGCAATCACGGTAAAGGCGCCTTTGAGCACTATCACTTGCCCCCACTCGGCGGCAAAGCGTTCGGCGATGCTCAAGCGGTCAGCTTGAATCTCGGCGGTTTCGAGGCCGGTCAGGGCAGACATCTCACCGGGGTGAGGCGTCAGCACGGCGGGCTTGGGTAGTCGCGCGGCCCAATCGGGGAGTTTCGCCAACAGCTTGAGACCGTCAGCGTCAATAATCAATGGAGGCAATATATGGTTTTCTTTCCGCGACTCGGTCTCAGGCATTTTAACAAAGCCCAAACTGCCGCTCTTCTTGGCGACTGTATCCCCGAATAAACGCTTGAGAAATTCGCCAGTGGTATCTGCCATGCCAAAGCCGGGACCCAGCAACAGGGCTGTAACGCGCTCCAAATTCTCGCGCACCGTATCTGCGGCCACGGCGGCGATGACACCCTTCTCGTGGGGCAATAACAGCCATGTGGCTTCGGGCAGACTCCCGGCCAGGGCCGAGTGTAAAGGAGCGGCCGCACCCAGCGTGACCAACCCAGCCCCACTGCGATAGGCGGCTTCTCCGGCCAATGCCAACGCGCCGCTAAATTCCATTGAACCGGCCACGACCAGGGCTGTACCAAACGTGCCTTTATGCGCATCGGAGGGACGCTCAGGTAATTGCTCGCTGACCCATTCGGCAGTGACAACTGCGCGGCGAATAGCATCTTGCGCGGGCAACCCTTCGGGCAGGCCAATCTCCACCCCGACAAGTTCTCCGACCAGATCATAAGCGGGCAATTGCAACAGGCCGCGCTTGACGGCTGCCATTGTGACGGTCAGATCCGCAGGGAGGCACTGCGGGGCGGCCGCGCCACTGTCGCAATCCACACCCGAGGGACAATCTACCGCTACAACCAGCGGGGGCACATCCATTTCGAAGAGTGCTTTTTGCACAAATTCGAGCGTTTTGGCAATTGCACCGCGCAAAGGCAATTCTATGCCTGTGCCAAGTACGCCATCAAGCAAGACATCATGCTGTTCCAGAGCCGTGTTCAACTGCTTGAATTTGACATCGGTTTCGATATTCAGAATTTCGACCCCGGCTGCTTGCGCACGCGCCAACAGCGGATCATCTTTCGGGCGCGGACGCACGATATAGGCCGTAGTTTGCCAACCCCATTCTTGTAAATAGCAAGAGGCCACCAGTGTATCACCGCCGTTGTTGCCAGAACCAACCAGACCCAGGGCAGTATTTTCATCGAAATCGGCAAATTCTTCATGCACCACTTCAGCCAGGCCGCGCCCGGCATGTTCCATCATTTCGGAGTAGGTGTGCCCGGCGGCATTCGATTCTTTTTCGATGGCGATCATTTCTTCGACAGTTACATACTTCATTTGCTCACGCTCCAATTTTCAACCTTCAACTTTCAACTTAAAACCTGTAACGGTTGAAAGTTGAAGGTTTTCATAATTCCAGATTTAACTCGGTAAGTTTGCTGTCCGTCGGCATTCCAGTTTCGGAATCCCAGCCGCGAGCAATATAATAGGCTTGCAACATGGCTTCGAAGGGAATTTCATATCCCGCTGAACCGCCGTCTGCATACGGAATCCGCAGAGGGGCAGGCAAAACATCGTTTGCGCCGACCAGCCCCAGGTTACGGTTGATGATCCGCTTGAGGTTCCAGGCACGCTCTCCAGCGTACACCAATTCTTCGAGCGTGCGCGTCTCTCCGGTGGCAGCATTCAATAATCCCAAAATATCTTCCGGCGGAACATTGGCAAAGACACACATTACCAGGGCGTTGAAAACCGTGCGCCAGTTTTGATGGATGGCAACGTTGGCGGCTTTCCCGGCCCCGGCATGACGCTCGAAATATTCCAGCCCTATGGCAGGTTCGTCCTGACCAAAGAGATCGGGCAAAAAATAGTCGGACTGGTTGTGGCAGGCGCCACGCGGCGAGGTGGCGTAGACCAGCGCCATGCCCGAAGCACCGCGCGGGTCGTGGTAGGCCAGTTCGAGACCATTAACTTGCACAGCCTGATCTTCAGCGCCAAAGCGCCGCCCTAACGCCCGGGAGCCTTCGGCCAGCGCCGCACCAAAACCTGCGCGGCGGGCGGTCTGATGCACCAGGGTTTCGACAACCTGCCTGTCGCCCCAATTCAATTCCAGGCCGCCGGTATCGGCGGTTGTGATGATGCCCTGCTCGAAAAGCGTGAAAGCCAACCCCAGCGTTCCGCTCAAGCTGATGGTATCCATGCCGTAACGGTCGCACAATTCGCCCATGCGTGCAATGAAGGGCAAATCGTCAATCAGCAGATTAGGACCAAAACCGACCACAGTCTCGTATTCGGGGCCTTTGCGATTGCCATCATCGTCCAATTGCACTACCCGCCCGCAGGCGATCACGCAGGCATGGCAGGCGCTCGTGCCGGTGAGAATAGTCTCGGCCATCGTCGAGCCACTGATGTTGCTCACACCATCGAAGGTCCCGGCACGGAAATATTTCTTGGGCATTTCACCGAGATAGTCAGCATAATCGGCGACGGCGGCAGTTCCTAGCTCATGAGCGGCGCTGGTGAAATTATCGTCTTTGAGGGCGCGATTGGCCGCCGAGCGCAAAGCGGGGAAATCAGCGGATGCAACCGGGATGTTGCCGCTCCCGCGCACGGCTACGGCTTTGAGATTTTTTGAACCCATCACCGCGCCCAGGCCAGTGCGTCCGGCAACACGGCCATGATCGGTGAGGATCAGCGCGAAAGGGATTTGGGATTCCCCCGCCGGGCCGATGACCGCCACCCGCGGTTTGGGTTTGCTTCCCAGAGTTTGGATGATCGTTTCCTGAGCCGCGGCGGTCTCCAGCCCCCACAGGTGAGATGCATCCCGGAGTTCAACCTGCCCATCCTGAATCCACAAATAAACCGGGTTCCGCGCCCGCCCGCTGATCCACAGGCCATCGAAACCAGCCTTGCGCAGCTCCGGTCCCCAGAAGCCGCCACAATGCGATTCGGCCCACAGGCCGGTAGCCGGTGAACGCCCGCAGATCACGAAGCGCCCCACGGACGGTCCCGCCGTCCCCGTCAGCGGGCCGGTGATGAAGAGCAGCGGCGACTCTGGCGCGAGTGCATCCACAGCGGGATGCAGATCGTCATAAAGTAAACGCGCCGCCAACGCCGAGCCGCCGATATAGTCGCGCTGCCATTCGGCAGGGACAGTGTAAATTTCTTGCGCTCCGGATGTCAGATCAAGTTTGAGGATGGGTTGCATATTTTCTCCAATATCGTAGGCAAATCTTTAACGCAATACCCTAAAGGGCACAAGCGGCGGCAAGGGTGCGAAGCCGCAAAGAAAATTTTTGGTCTTTGCATCTTTGCGTCTCGGCGGCTTTGCGTTAAAACTCATGCGGCACAAGTGTACCAAAGATACACAGCCGGGGAAATATGATTTTTACAATTCGGGGTAGAATATAGACCTATGAACCGACGTGATTTTCTTAAACTCACCGGCGGCGCGCTAGCAATTGGGGCGTTGCAAGGCTGCTCCCGGTTGCTGCCCCAAAATACCGCCCCTGATCTTTCGCGCACGGGTATTTCACCGAGCGCGGCCGACGATATTACCATCATCCCCAACGTCGAACGCCCCAATATGGTCTTTATTCTGACAGATGATCTCGACGCTCAACTTGGCACCACCGACTATATGCCGCGGTTGCAAACGTATCTCACCGATCAGGGCGCCTCACTGGGGCAATTCTTCACCCCCACGCCGGTCTGCTGCCCTTCTCGGATCAGTTTCCTCACCGGGCAATACGCGCACAACCACCAGGTTTATATGAATGCTTCGCCGGAAGGCAGCTTTAAAAAATTCAACTTATTGGGCAGCGAAGCCTCCACGATCGCCACATGGCTCAACGCGGCAGGGTATCATACCGGTTTTATGGGCAAATATATGAATGAATATCCCTTCCCGGACAACAAAACCTACGTCCCAGCGGGTTGGGATGAATGGTACAGCCCAGCCAAAGGAAAGCCCTATACCGGCTTTGAATACACGCTCAACGAAAATGGCGCTCTGGTGGATTATTTCGACCCTTCCCAATATATCGGTGATGTTTTGTCCGACAAGGCCGATGATTTTATCAGGCGGTCCGCAGGCGGCGCGGAACCTTTCTTCTTGCAGGTTTCCACGTATGCGCCACACGAGCCATATACACCTGCGCCGCGCCACGCCGATGCCTTCCCTGATATCCAGGCGCCGCGCACGCCCTCGTTCAATGCTGAAGATGTCAGTGGCAAACCCAGCGACATCCGCTACAATCCGCCACTGAGCGAGGCGGATATCCAGGATATTGATAGTGTTCATCGCCTGCGCGTGCAGAGTATGCAGGCTGTAGACGAGATGATTGAACGGTTGATGAATACGCTCGATGAACTCAACCTGCTGGACAATACCTATATCTTCTTTATTTCGGATAACGGCTTCCACCTGGGGCAGCACCGCATGAAACCCGGCAAAGCCCACCAATATGAGGAAGATATTCGTGTGCCGATGATTGTACGCGGGCCAGGCATCCCTGCCGGCATGTCTGTAGATAATTTCCTCACCGCCAATATCGACTTTCCGCCCACCATCGCCGAACTGGCCGGGGTGATTCCGCCCGAATATGTCGATGGCCGCTCGCTGGTGCCGCTGCTCAAGAATACGCCACCCCCTGCGGAAGAATGGCGGCAGGCTGTACAAATTGAATTCTTCGGACATCAACTCGATGAAAGCGGTGAGGTATCGCCCTGGTATATAGGATTGCGCACAAACGACCACCTGTATGTTGAGCACAGCGAAGGGATGATCGAGCTTTATAATCTCCACGCAGACCCCAACCAACTCAACAACCTGGCCCCCGAAGCCGACCCTGAACGCATCAAACTATTCTCTCAATGGTTGCGAGCAATCTATAACAGCTCAGGCATTGAACTTCGCGAGATTGAACAAAATAACCCCCTATGACTTATCAACCGCGTACGAAATTTGAACTTGCCCGCGATGATTTCCGCCGCGCCCGCCGATTAGCAGCTACCAACGAAATTATTCGCAAACTTCGCGGACAGCCGGTAGAATTGCTGCCTTTCGATGAAGTCAGCCCGCATATTCATTCGCAAGATGCGCGCAACCGCGGCCTGCAACATATTCCGCTAGACGCAATTGTAGGCAGCGTGGGGCGTTATGCCGATTTCACGCGCGATTTTCTGCCACGCTCCGGCGCGCTGCAAGACCGCTGGGCACGCGTCAAATCCAAGTTTCATAATCTGGAGGATATGCCCCCCATTCAGGTGTATCAGGTAGGGGCGGTTTATTTTGTACTGGATGGTAATCACCGCGTTTCAATTGCCAGAGATAGCGGCGCAACACAGATCCGCGCGTATATCACCGAATTTCAAGCGGACATCGAGATCACTGCCGATACCGATCTCGACAGCATGATCCTCACGGTAGAACAAGCTGAATTTTTCGCAAAGACACGGCTCAATCAACGCCAGCCCGTCCCAAATTTACGCATTACCTCGCCGGGGAGATATAAGATACTCGAAGGGCAAATTAATAATCTGCAGAAGAATCGCGAGCGTAATGACAACGCAGCGATTTCATTTGAGGAAACTGCTCAACTTTGGTATCAAGATATGTACCTTCCGGTGGTAGAAACCATCCGCAACCACCGGCTGCTGGAGAATTTTCCCGACCGCACCGAAACTGATCTATATGTCTGGATTTCTCAACACCAGGAAGATCTGAGCGCGGCTCTGGGGTGGGCAATTCACCCCGAGGATGCAGCCAGCGACCTCGCCGATCAATTCAGCCTCCGGGCCGAGCACGTCGCATCCCGCCTGAGGGAGCGAATTCTGGATAGTGTGATTCCCAACCCCATTGAGGCAGGGCCACGCGCCGGGGAGTGGCGTCAAGAACAAATCGAAAAACAACGCGGCGAAAAATTATTCTCCCGTATTCTCGTTTCCCTGAGCGGTTCACCCCACAGTTGGCAAGCCCTACAACAGGCGCTCGTATTTGCACAGCGCGAAGATGCCCAAATTCTGGGCCTACATATGGTCAAGAATAAAAACGCGCTCTCCTCTGCTGCCACACAAGCTGTTCAAGAAAAATTTAATACCTGCTGCCAGGATGCTGGCAACCCTGGAGAGTTGGCGCTGGATTTCAGCGAAATTACGCCAACAATTATCGAGCGGTCTCGCTGGAGTGACCTGGTCGTTGTTCACCTGGCACATCCACCGAGCGATAATATCCTCAGACGCTTAGGCCCAGGATTTCATCGGCTGGTGCAGGGTTGTCCGCGCCCCATTCTGGCGGTACCGCGAGCATTCCCCAGGCTAGATAAGCTGCTACTGGCATACGACGGCAGCGCCAAAGCCGATGAAGCGTTATATGTCGCGGTTTATCTGGCGGGAAAATGGAAATTACCGCTTAGCGTTTTAATCGTCCTTGATGGGGAGCGATTCCCAAAACGGGCTGCTGCGCGAGCGCGCTGGTACTTGAGCAGCCACAAAATTATTGGCGATATTCACTTCCGACATGGCCCCGTTGCCAAGACGATCATGCAAACTGCGGCAGAAGCCAATACTGAACTCATTATCATGGGGGGGTACAGCCGTCCACCGGTGCTGGATATGATGGTAGGCAGTTCGGTAAATCAGATTTTGAGATCTGCCACATGCCCGATATTGATTTGTCGATAATTGCGAAGGCATTTTGTAGTCATCGCGGGGGTACTTGCCTTTTTTACAAACTAGAATATACTTCGTCCCATGTCTCCCGATACTGAAACAATCTCTGTAATCATTCCTGCATATAATGAATCATCCGGTATCTCGCAATTAATTAAGGAAATAAAAAGTGAGTTATTTGAAGCTGGCTATTCATTTGAGATTCTTGTCATTGACGATGGGTCCACAGACGATACTGTGATCAATGCCAAACAAGAGCATGTAACCGTCATACAACATCCTCATAACCTTGGCAACGGTGCCGCTATAAAAACAGGCATTCGCAATGCTAAAGGGGAAATCATCGTTATGCTAGATGCGGATGGTCAACATCCCCCGAAAGATATTCCTCGGCTCATAGAAAAAATTGATAAATTTGATATGGTGGTTGGTGCACGCACAAGCGCATCTGATACGGATATGCACAGAAATTTTGCGAACAGCGTCTATAACGCATTAGCAACATATATAACGGGACAAAAAATTCTAGATCTAACGTCTGGTTTCCGTGCAATTCGAACACATATTGCAAAAGCATATGTATATCTTTTACCGAATCAATTCTCCTACCCAACCACAATCACGTTGGCAACCATACGCTCGGGGCGAAGTTTGACCTATGTTCCAATCATTGGACAAAGGAGAAAGGGCAAAAGCAATATTCGCCTTTTTCGAGACGGCATCCGTTTTTTACTCATCATATTACGAATTGCTACATTTTATTCCCCGCTAAAAATATTTATTCCAGTTAGTACCTTGATGTTCATAACTGGTTTCATGTATGGTCTCTACAAAATCATTTTTTTAAACTTGCGCTATGGGCCGACATCCGCCTTATTGATGACCGTTTCTGTTGTGATTTTCATGGTCGGGCTGGTATCAGAACAAATCGCTCAATTACGTTTTGAGCAAAGTGAATTTCACAATTCCAAAAACTAAGCTTTGCCTATCTGGAGAAGACGCTTAATGGCACTAATTTCTAAAGATTTACTCAAAGAGATGATGAATTCCATCTCAAAAGAGCAAGCTGCAGAAATGGCGATCCCATCGTACTTGCACAAGAATCCAATTATGCGTTGGATAGCTTTCTCCCGAGTAAAATTACTCATCCAATGGATACAAAACTATAAGAAAACTGAAGGTAAACTACTCGATTTTGGATGTGGGACTGGCATTATCTTTCCGATTGCAAGCACTAATTTCCATACAGTTTATGGCTCAGATATAATTCTGACACCCGCTGAATTTATCACCAATGACCTAAATCTAAAAAATGTTCAGCTTTTAAAACCGGAAGAAATTGAATCGAGCATACCAGACAATTCTCTTGACATAGTTGTTTGCGGAGAAGTTCTAGAGCATATCCAAGATATTGACCCTTTACTCCAGCAATTTCAGCGAAAATTAAAAGCATCTGGCCGCTTATTAGTCACCCTCCCGACTGAAAGCAGGCTATACAGAATTGGGCGGAAACTAGCCAAATTTTCTGGCGATTATCATATTCACCATGCTGCAAAAATTCACCAAGTAATTTTGAAGTCAGGATTTCAGCTTTCAAGAAGAAAATTCTTACCACTTCCCCCTCCTTTTTCAATCTATTGGGCAATTGATTACACAGTATAGAAGAATTCCTATTCTTACGCGGTAAATATTTTCATAACAAGGATCCTTGCCCCATGTTTTTACTCGGACTCATTTCTATAATCCAAATTACATTTCTTCCAGGGCTTATTCTACTGAAGTTTTTTAAAGCGAAACACGGCATATTGCAATCGCTTGTGTATGCTTTTGCACTTAGCCTAATTAGTAATCACTTACTCGTGTTCACGATTACAGCACTTCGCATCAATATTTCAATTGCTTTCTATGTCATCTTCGTGCTTGAAATCGTGGGGTTTATAGTGCTTTATAAAGATGAACTTCGACAACCACTCACAACAACACTTACAAATAAAAGAGAAGAATTTATTGTTGATCTATCTTCATTCTGGACTTCGCATGCTCAAAAATCATCTTCATCCTATCAAATTATCGTTGAAATTATTGCTCTGGTAAGTATCTTGTGGGCCGGATCAAGTATCTGGTGGGCATTTCGGGTTTGGTTATCGAATGTTGATACAGTTTTTATACAATGGGATGCCATTGTTTCATGGAATCGCTGGGCAATTGAATGGTTTAACGGTTCTTTCCCATCACTCACAAATCGATACGCTCAACTAATTCCAACAAACTTCGCTGTTACCTATGCCTACCTTGGGGGAACACAATTACAGTTTTTTGCAAAAAGTATTATGCCGTTTTTTAATTTATTTATCCTATTACTACTCTTTAGC
>JABGRQ010000067.1 GCA_018648225.1 Chloroflexota bacterium | reverse complement strand
TTGCAACACAACCGTCAGGCCAAACTTGAAACCTAAAAGTATTTCTTGCATCTAAAGGTTGGAGTTTGCGCAATTCGATCACAAATGCGTAAGTCCTAAGCCATTATTCAAGCTTATCTCCACTGCAGACAGAGCAGTTGTCATCTAAATAAGCATCATAAATTTTAAGGAGAATTTCGGTATGTCGTATTCTACGATCAATGTCCCCGCTGAGGGCAAAAAAATTAGCATTCAAAATGGAGAATTACAGGTTCCAGATCAGCCCATTATGCCCTTTATCGAGGGCGATGGCACCGGACGCGATATCTGGCGCGCCTCCGTGCGTGTGTTTGATGCCGCGGTTAAAAAAGCCTATGGCGGGAAGCGCAAAATTCATTGGATGGAAGTATACGCCGGTGAGAAAGCCTTTGAGAATTTCGGTTCCTGGCTGCCCGATGAAACCATTGAAGCATTTACAGAATTTCTGGTCGGGATTAAAGGCCCGCTGACCACACCCATCGGCGGCGGTATCCGCTCGCTGAATGTAGCTTTACGCAAAGCCCTGGATTTATATGTCTGCCTGCGCCCGGTGCAATACCTGGAAGGTGTGCCTTCACCAGTGAAACGCCCCCAAGATGTAGATATGGTCATCTTCCGCGAGAACACCGAAGATATTTACACCGGCGCGGAGTTTGAATATGGCACCGAAGAAAATGCGGCTTTCATCACCGCACTCAAAGAACAATTCCCTGAGCAATACGCCAAGTTCCGCTTCCCGGATACGGCTGGCATCAGCATCAAGCCGGTCTCTGTGGAAGGCACCGAACGCCTGGTGCGCGCCGCCATCCGTTGGGCGCTGGATAATGGACGTAAAGGTGTCAGCCTGGTACACAAGGGCAACATCATGAAGTTCACCGAAGGCGCCTTCCGTAACTGGGGCTACGAACTCGCCACGCGTGAATTCCGTGATGAAATTGTCACCGAGCGCGAAACCTGGATTTTAGGTAACAAGGAAGCCAATCCAGATTTGACCGTGGAAAAAAACGCCCGCATGATTGACCCCGGCTTCGAGATGATGGCCCCTGACAAGCAACAAGAAATTCTGGATGAGGTAGAGGCCGCGCTTGAATTGTGGGATACCCACGGCAACGGGCAGTGGAAGAGTAAATTGCGCATCAAAGATACGATTGCCGATATTGTCTTCCAGCAGACGATCACGCGCGCCAAAGAATTTGATGTGCTTGCCACGATGAACCTGAACGGCGATTATCTCTCCGACGCGCTGGCCGCGCAGATCGGCGGCATGGGCATTGCCCCCGGGGCCAATATCAACTACGAGACCGGCGCGGCCATCTTCGAGGCCACGCACGGTACGGCTCCCAAATACGCCGATAAAGATCAGGTCAACCCTGGCTCGGTGATTCTCTCTGGTGAAATGATGTTCCGATATATGGGCTGGCACGAAGCCGCCGATCTCATCATCAAGGGTATGCGTGAAGCTGTCAAAGCCAAAACCGTGACGTATGATTTCCACCGTTTGATGGAAGGCGCGACCAAATTGAAATGCTCCGAATTCGGTGATGCCATCATCGAGCACATGGATGACTAAGAAGTACGGAAGATGGGAGATAGAAGACGGAGTAATATTTTGCTCCGTCTTCTATCTCCCATCCCCTGTTATATTTTTAGAACTTCGGTACTAGCTTTTTTTGCCATTTCGCTGCTTTTGGGGTATGATTAACGTCGCAATTCACCCTGTCGTCCTGGTATATCAACAATACGGGGTTAATCCCGAATACGCTTTCAAACTTGATTTTCTCAGATCAACCCAATGAGCATACCCGATCTCCTTTCAAACATCAATCCAGCATACCTGGCGGGCATCGTGAGCCTGGCTGCTTTTCTGCTCGGTGGCGGTGTAGTTAATTTCATCTGGTCGCAACGCAATCGAGCGCGTTCGTCCAGTAGCAAGGGCAAACAGCGCGAAGAAGCCCGCAGGCGCCAGACTATCGCCAAAGTAAAAGCCCAACAACTGGATGCCAACCGCATGCGCGAGGTCTACCAGCTACTCAGCAACCTCACCTCAACGCTCAATTACCAGCGCGTACTCGAAGCCGCGCTGGATATGGGACTGAAAGCGCTGGCGACCAGCAATATCCCAGAAGACCGTCTCGTCGGCTCCGTACTTTTATTCTCTAGCGGGAATGATGGAGATCCCGATCTTTATTTTGGCGCATCACGCCGGCTAACCCCTGCCGATCTAAAACAAACTTTTCCTGCGCAACGCGGTATTCTCAAGGAAGTCGTGGATGAGGGTGGGGCAATTTTTGCCCAAAACCCGTCCCAAGACCCCGAATTGGGACGCATCATGGCTTTGCAGGGTTGCGCTTCGCTCTACTGTATTCCATTGCGCCAGGGGATAGATACGTACGGAGTCATGTTCTTTGCTCACCCCCAGGCCGATTTTTTCCATCCCACGCATCGTGAAGTCCTCAATATCATCGCCAAACAAGCTGTGATCTCGATACAAAACGCGCGTCTATATCAGGACTTATCCTTGGAAAAAGAGCGCATGACAGAAATTCAGGAAGAAGGGCGCAAAAAACTCGCCCGCGATTTGCACGATGGGCCAACCCAATCGATTGCAGCCATTGCCATGCGCGTCAACTTCGCACGCCGTCTGATGGAACGCGACCAGGGCGCTGCAGCCGATGAACTCTTCAAAATTGAAGACCTGGCCCGGCGCACCACCAAAGAGATCCGCCACATGCTCTTTACCCTGCGCCCGCTGGTGCTTGAAACACAAGGCCTGAGCGCAGCCGTCGACGCTATGGCCGAGAAAATGTACGAAAGCTACAAACAAACCGTCATTCCCAAACTTGACCCTGAAATCGTCGACCAGTTTGAGATGGACAAACAGGGCATCATCTTCTACATTATTGAAGAAGCAGTCAACAACGCCCGCAAACACGCCGAAGCAGAGCATATCTACGTGCGCCTGCGCCCAATTCAGGAAGACCTGGCGCTGCTTGAAATTCAGGACGATGGTCAGGGCTTTGATGTCAAGTCGGTGACAGCTTCTTACGAGCATCGCGGCAGCCTGGGGATGCTCAACCTGCGCGAGCGCACCGAACTGGTGAACGGCGTCATCAATATCGACTCAACCCCCGGGGTTGGCACCCAAATACAGGTGGCGATTCCGCTCACTGAAGAAGCTGTAGACCGCATCCGCCATAGTGTCTGAGACCCCTGCCCGTTCACCGTTATGGCTGCGTTTCGCAGCGATCGGAGCGGGGATCGTAACTCTGTTCTGGCTACCCATTGAAGATACCCAAATCAATATCGTCACTCTTCTGGCGCTATTCATCGCCGCGTTTGGTGCAGCCCACACCGCATACAAGCGCCGTGCGCCAAAATTCCACGGGGTGCCACGCGCCGCTCTGATCGGCCTGCTCGCCGGGGCCAGCGCCACCCTCATTGCGCTGCTGCTCATCGCCCTAAAAACCGGCCTCCATAGCCACGGCGCCCCCGATTTCACGCTCACCCAAATTACCACGCTCATCCAACGCACGCCCTATTTCGCCATCGGTGGGTTGCTGGTCGCCCTCGGCTGCGCCGTATGGATGTATAATCGCGACAATCGCTAAAGGAAAGCTTATGCCTATAAATGCCAGCATCTATGCTTTTGAACACGCAACTCGCACCATTGGAAGCCCCAGTGTAATTCTCATTCATGGCGCTGGCGGTACCCATCTGCACTGGCCGCCGCAAATTCGCCGATTGCCCAATGCTCATGTACACGCCATCGACTTGCCCGGTCACGGCAAATCCGAAGGCCGCGGGCGGCAAAACATCGCCGCTTATTGTGAGAGCGTGCTGGCATGGCTGGACGCACAAAAAATCCACCAGGCCGTTTTTGTGGGACACTCTATGGGGGGAGCAATCGCCCTAACAATGGGGCTTCACCACCCCGAGCGAGTCCTGGCCCTCGGGCTGGTGGGAACGGGCGCGCGGCTGCGGGTTGATCCCGTTCTAATAGAGAATGCCAGCCGCCCCGAGACCTTCCCCTCCGTCATCGCGGCCATGACCGAAAGAGCTTTCGGCCCAAAGACGCCAGAGCGGCTCAAAAAACTGGGCGCCAAACGCATGGCCGAGACACGCCCGGTAGTGCTGCACAGCGACTTCCTCGCCTGCAACACCTTCGACATTATGGATTCCCTGAATCAAATTCAGACGCCCTGTTTGGTACTCTGCGGCGAAAACGACCAACTCACCCCGCCCCGCCGCGCCCAATACCTGAGCGATCAACTCCCCCACGCCGAACTTCAAATCTTTCCACAGGCCGGGCACATGCTTCAAATTGAAGAACCTGCGGCCGTTGCCCAAGCATTAAGCGATTTTTTAGAAAAAATTCCCCACTAAGCGCGGTACAATAAGATTTCACAAAAGCAAAAAACCGAAAAATAGGGGTGTAGGGTGATATTCGCCCTACACCCCTATTTTTCGGAAATTTTTACGGCGCGGCGAAAGCCTGATAATATTCGTTGGAGGCTCTCTTGAGTAAGTATCTGAAAGATTATGCGTGGCTGGCTTTACTGGTTGGTATCGTTGTCAGCCTCGACCAATGGACCAAAGCCCTGGTGCGTAACAATTTGCAATTAAGCTATACTTGGGTACCCTGGGATTGGCTGGCGCCTTATGCGCGGATCGTCAACTGGAAAAATACCGGCGCGGCCTTTGGTTTGGGGCAAAGCCTGAACCCGAACACCCCGCTGATGATTCTGGCGGTCATCGTCATCGTGATGATCCTGTACTACTATCCACAAATTCCGCACACAGATTGGCCGCTGCGTTTGGCATTGGGATTGCAGATTTCTGGCGCGCTTGGCAATCTGATTGATCGTATCGCCCGCGGCTATGTGACCGATTTTATCTCTGTAGGCTCTTTCCCGGTTTTCAATGTCGCCGATTCAAGCATCTCAATTGGTGTCGCTGTACTCATCATCGGGATGTGGATGCAAGAACGCAAAACAAAAGCCGCCGAACAAGATTCTGAGCAACCCGCTGAGGGAATAGAAAATCCCCTTGAGGATGGACAGCTATCTTAACGAGACCTCCGAGATTTTTGCCAAAATCGGTATTGGCACATCAATCTATTCTCGCGAACGAACGTTATAGTAAATCGAGATTGGAAAATCTCGGAGGTTTGAAGCATGACCAGCTCACTACACTATATTTTTAAAGAAACTTCGCCAGAACGCCTCGATAAATTTCTCGTCACGCGCATCCCGGAACTATCCCGCGCCCGCATCCAGGCGCTCATCACCGCCGGGCATATCACCGTCAATGATGACATTCCCCACAAATCGGGGTTTGCGTTAGCTACCGGTGACCAAATCGAAGTCCACATTCCTCCGGCAGCGCCCAGCCAACTCATCCCCGAAGCCATTCCGCTGGATATTCTCTTTGAAAATGACGATGTCCTCGTCATCAACAAACCCGCCGGGATGGTGGTACACCCCGCCGCGGGACACGCCAGCGGTACGCTGATCCACGCCGCTTTGGCGCACGCTCCCGAAATTGAAGGTGTAGGCGGCGAAAAACGCCCGGGGTTGGTGCATCGCCTGGATAAAAACACCTCCGGCGCGATTATTATGGCGAAAAATGACCGAGCCCAGCACTGGTTGAGCCAGCAATTTCAAGATCGACAGGTGGGTAAAAGCTATTTGGCGCTGGTAGACGGCCAACCGCCCACCCCCACCGGACGCGTGGAAGCCCCCATCGGGCGCGACCCTTCCCAGCGTCAACGCATGGCAGTTACCACCGCGAACAGGGGACGCGAAGCCATCAGCGAATTCTTCACGCTGGAGAATTTCGACAAACACACCCTGCTCGAAGTTCACATCCATACCGGGCGCACGCACCAAATTCGCCTGCATCTGGCCTTTCTTGAATGCCCGGTCGTTGGCGATACCGTTTATGGCCGCAATACCCCCAGCCTGCCGCTGCAACGTCAATTCTTGCACGCCCAACGGCTTTCCATTGTCATCCCTGGCGAGGCCAAAGCGCACACGTTTGAAGCGCCATTGCCCGATGATTTAACGCAAATTTTAGAACAATTAAAGGCCGATTGAAAATTACAGGTTGAAGGTTGAAAGTTACATCGCTAACCCACAACCTGTAACATTCAACCAGCAACCTTCAACGCTCATACTGGAGTATCATCATGAAAATCATCGATCTGCGTTCCGACACCGTCAGCCAGCCCACCCCGGCCATGCGCGAAGCTATGGCAAAAGCCCCGCTGGGCGATGATGTCTACGGCGAAGACCCCACCATCAACCAACTGCAAGCGAAGGCTGCCGCCATGCTGGGCAAAGAGGCCGGTTTATTCATCCCATCGGGAACAATGGGCAACCTGGCCGCAGTTTTGGCGCATTGCGGACGCGGCGACGAAGTCATCATGGGCGATCAGGCGCACACCTTTCGCTACGAAGCCGGGGGTATCTCGGCGCTCGGTGGGGTTCATCCGCACACGCTGCCGAACCAACCCGATGGTACGTTGCTGCTGGAAAATATTGAAGCTGCCATCCGCCCCGATGATGTTCATCATCCGATTACGCGTTTGATTGCGCTGGAAAATACGCATAACCGCTGCGGAGGCGCGGCCCTGAGTGTGGATTACACTCAAAAGGTGGGCGAACTGGCTCACGCCCGCGGGTTGATCCTGCACCTGGATGGGGCGCGCATCTTCAACGCGGCCGCGGCCCTGGGCGTGGATGCCGCCGAACTCACCGCCCCGGTCGATTCGGTTACATTTTGCCTGAGCAAAGGCTTGTGTGCGCCGGTTGGCTCGGTATTATGTGGCAGCCACGATTTCATCCGCCGGGCACATCGCATTCGCAAGCAACTGGGCGGAGGGATGCGTCAGGCCGGAATACTGGCCGCCGCCGGGATCGTGGGCCTCGAAGAAGTAGTGCCGCGTCTGAAAGAAGATCATCTACGGGCGGCAAAACTGGCCCAGGGGTTGGCCGCCCTCCCCGGGCTGAGTGTAGATACCACCCAGCCGCCCTCGAATATGGTCTATCTGAGTCTGGCCGATACCATCCCCGTGGATGCTACTGAAATCGTCGCCCGGCTCAAAGAACAACAGGTGCTGGTTGGAAAAACCGGGAAACGCCGTTTCCGTTTGGTCACCCACTACTGGGTAGACGATCAGGCTGTCCAAAATGCGGTGGGAGCCTTCGCAGAAGTACTCAGGGTCTATTCGTGATATAATTCCCGCGCAGTATCCTTAATGAAATCATGCAGGGTGGTGGATTTTACTGCCACCCTGTTACTGTCTAATCTTTTCCCACTGATTGGCAGGTAGCCACAGATCAACGCAGATGCACACGGCTCATAAGCCAAAATCTGTAGCAGTTTTTTTCGAAGACGAAACAAAATCCCCCGTTCAAAGCCATGCTATACCAGGAGCTATCTATGGAGCCCTTTGTCACCCTTGCCGAAATTGATGCCACTGCGCAGGCCGTGCGCGAGAAAATCACTACCCAACCCAAAATCGGGCTGATCCTCGGTTCGGGGCTTGGGCCGCTTGCCGATACGGTTGAAAATCCCGAAATTGTCTCTTATGATGACATCCCCAACTGGCCGGTTTCTACTGTGATTGGTCATTCAGGCCGTCTGGTGGTAGGCCAACTCGAAGGGCAAGATGTGCTCGTTATGCAGGGGCGCACGCACTACTATGAAGGCTACAGCATTGATCGCGTCACATTGCCGATCCGTGTGATGCAGCGTCTGGGCATCGAAATGCTTGTCGTGACCAACGCCGCCGGAGCCGTGAACCCCAATTTTGAACCTGGCGATTTAATGTTGATTACCGATCATCTGAATTTGCTGGGGATGGCGGGCGTGAATCCGCTGCGCGGCCCCAACCTGGACGAATTTGGCCCGCGCTTCCCCGATATGAGCCGCGCCTACGATGCAGGCCTGATCGAGTTGGCGCGCAATTCGGCGCAAAAAGCCGCCATCAAGCTGCACGAGGGCGTCTATGTCGGTCTGGCCGGGCCATCTTTTGAAACCCCTGCCGATTTGCGCTTCCTGCGGGCAATGGGCGTGGATGCGGTTGGCATGTCTACCGTACCTGAGGTAACAATTGCCCGCCACGGCAATCTGCGCGTGATGGGTGTTTCGGGCATCAGCAACAAGGCCAATCTCGATGGCAGCACGATCACCACCCATGAAGAAGTACTCGAAGCCGGGCAGGTGATGGTTCCGAAACTGGTTAGCTTGCTGCGCGGCGTATTACAGACCCTTGCATAAGCACGAAAAATAAACGTATATCGGGACTTTGCCCGATATACGTTTATTTTTTGGAATCCTTCTATGGCCGAAGCGCTGCAATTTTTCTACAATAACCAGGTCTTTGTTTACCTGATCTTGGGCATACTGGCCGTCTGGCAGTTGCGCAAGTTCACATTGGCGTGGGATAGTCTGCGCAGCGCGGCATTTGGGTTGGAACAAGAAAGCGCCCGCGGGCGCGTAAACCTGGCCGCCAGTATGCTGGTGTTGATTTTCTTGCTCGGTGTATCCGAGTTCAGTCTGGTGTATTTTGTTTTGCCGGGTATCCCCGAGGCGTCACCGCTACTCACCCCAACGATAGATTTATTGGCCACGCCTACCACCACGCTGGAATCTTCCCCCGCAGAAGCAGAAGCAGCCCCCCCCACGCCCGTTCCCTTACTCGCTGCCAATTTAGAGGATAATCTCTGCATCCCCGCCCAGCTCGAAATCACTTCCCCTGAAGCTGGTGAAACCATCCAGGGAGTGGTTGAAATCTATGGTTCTGCTGACATTCCCAATTTTGGATTTTATAAATTTGAAATGGCGGATGTCAACACGCTAGCCTGGCTGACCATTCAGGCCGGAGATACAGCCGCCAGAGAAAACCTACTGGGTTATTGGGATACTTCGCGCTTGGCAACAGGCGATTATTTGCTGCGCCTGATCGTGACGGATAACCAGGGCATAGCATCCACGCCATGCGCCATCCAGGTACGCGTGGAAACCCCCAGCGAGTGAACCATGCCTGAGATCAATATCCGCCCCGCGATTGCGACAGACATTGAGACGTTGTCCGCACTGGAACATAGTTATTCCAGCGACCATGTCTGGCAGATGAATTTTCGCAGTGAAGGCCATACGGTTGAGATCACTTTTCGTGAAGCGCGTTTACCCCGCTCGGTGCAGGTGCAATACCCCAATAATCCGCAGAGATTGCTCACCGATTGGCCTCTGCTGGACGGACTATTGGTTGCCGAATTGGATAGTCAACCGGTTGGCTATATCAGCCTGACATTGAACTCGCTACTCGGCGCGGTTCGCATTACCGATCTAGCTGTCGCTCGGCGATTGCGGCGGCAGAAAATTGGTAGCTCGCTAATACTGGCCGGACAAGATTGGGCCATGTACCACGAAATGCAGCGCCTGCTGCTGGAAGTCCAGCCTAAGAATTACCCGGCGATCCAGATGGCAAAAAAACTGGGTTTTGAGCTTTGCGGGTACAATGATCATTACTTTGCCAATCATGATATTGCTTTATTCTTCTCAAAATGGATGAAATAAAAGCCAATTCACAGCTATGCCTTCCCTGATCGGTAGTCTACAAACCCTCAATCAACTGCTCACAGCGGGGATCGCCATTACAGCTTTTTCATTGCTGTTATATGCCCTCTCTTTCAATCTGCGCGACCGCGTAGCACGTTCGGTTGCGATCATCTTCTTTAGCGTCGTGGTTGTATTTGTGGGGGAATCGATTGCCAGCGTCGTTCAGGAACCTAGTTTACTTAATATCTGGGTGCGGGTGCAATGGGTGGGCGCAATTTTCTTGCCGCCCAGCTATCTGCATTTTTCAGACGCACTCCTGGCAACCACAGGCCGCCCATCGCGCGGGCGGCGGCGGCTCTTGGTACGCCTCACTTACCTGATTTCAGCCGCTTTCCTTTTGGCATTACCCTCCTCCGAGTGGATGGGCACGGTCATCACCACCGAAGCAACTAACTCGCTGGCTGCCACTCCGCTGAACTGGGGATTTTTCGCCTATTACACCGTTAGCATGATCTGGGCATGGATCAATTTTGGCCGCGCCTATCGTCGCACGATCACGCGCACCAGCCAGCGGCGCATGAGCTATCTGATCGCCGGAGCCACCGCTCCCGCGTTGAGCGCGTTTCCCTTTTTAACCTATACCACCACAATCGCCAGCGCGCACTCGCTGCTTTTCTGGTTCACTGCCGATCTGGTTAATATCATCACCTCCGTACTCATCGTGCTAATGGCCTACGCGGTGGCCTTTTTTGGCGTCTCCTGGCCCGACCGCGTGGTCAAACGGCGTCTCTTTAAATGGGTTATGCGCGGGCCAGTAACTGCATCCACCGTCTTGGCCGTCACCACCCTGGTGCGCCGCGCGGGAGAATCGTTCGGGGCTGTCTACTCAACCGCGGTGCCCATCGCTATGGTCGGCACGCTCTTGCTGATGCAATACACCATCACCATGCTGGCCCCCATCTGGGAGCGCGTACTCTTCTACGGCAACGCCGAAAACAGCCTGCGATTGGTACAAACGCTCGAAGAACGCTTGCTCACTTCTGGCGACCTGGGGCAATTTTTAGAAACCATCCTCACTGCAGTATGCGATCACTTGCAAATTAAAAATGCCTTCGTGGTCGTTCTGGTGCCACCCGGCTCGGAGATGATTATTACCGTCGGCGCAGTAAAACAACTTCAAAAAGAAATTCTCACGGAAGAATTAGTGGAAGTCGTCACACGCGGCAATGACGAAAATGAAGACAGCTCCGCCAATTTGCGGCTGTTCACGTGGGGGGACTTTTGGCTGGTTCCGTTGTTTGGAGATCAACCTGCCCTCGAGGGAGAAAAACTCCCGCTGCTGGGTTTAATGGGTGCAGAACGTACTGCTCAACAATCCCTCGACGAAGAGCAACACGCCGCCTTAAACACACTCAGCGACCGTGCCGCGCTGGCTCTGATCGACCGCGTGAAACAACAGCAGGTTTTCAATTCACTCGAAACCCTCACCCCTCAGGTAGACTGGATACAACGCCTGCGCGCGACTTCACGCTACGACAGCAGCGACTTGTTGGCAACACCCGATGAAGATCTGAAAGATGCCAATATTTCCCGCTGGGTGAAAGATGCCCTCAGCCATTACTGGGGCGGCCCGAAACTCTCAAAAAGTCCATTACTGCGCTTGCAGGTTGTACAGCAGGCCATCAGCGAACACGACGGCTCGGTCAACGCGCTCCGGGCAATCTTACGCCAGGGAATTGAACAAGTCAAACCCGAAGGCCAGAGACATTTCACCACCGAATGGATTTTGTATAATATTCTGGAGATGAAATTTATGGAGGGCCGCAGAGTGCGCGATGTTGCCACCCGTCTGGCAATGTCGGAGGCCGATCTTTATCGCAAACAACGCGTGGCCGTAGAAGAAGTTGCTCAAGCAATTATTGAGATGGAACAAGAAGTCCGTTCCGGGAATCGTCAAGAGAAATAGTGGTAAACTTCACAACATAATGGAGAAGCAAAATATCAATTTTTACAGGCAAAGGAAACCATGTTAGAAAAAGAAATCACCCTCTCTACTGCTGAAACTCCTCCCGACGAAGCCTGGTGGGCCGCGATCCTCATAGACGCGGAGGCGCAGGATCGGTTGGAAACCATCCCCGAGGAGGCCGTCGCCCCTCCATTGGATGATGACACCCCAATTGACTGGAAATGGGCTGAGGCGCTTTACAAAAACGATGAAATTATCACGCTGATTGTCACCGGATATAATCGCGGGGGTTTGCTGGTGGAAGATGAACGTATTCAGGGTTTTGTGCCCATTTCACATATTATCGAAATCACCGAAGAAACCAACGAAGAACAGCGCAAAGAAATTTTAGTCGCTTACGTGGACCGTACATTAAAACTAAAAGTGATTGAATGTAGCCCCAAACGCGAGCGCGTGGTACTCTCGGAGCGCGCAGCTCTGGCCGCGCCAGGACGACGCATTGAATTGTTAAAAACGCTGCTCCCCGGGGCGCGCGTCTCGGGGCGCGTGACCACAATTACAAATTTTGGCGTCTTCATCGATTTGGGCGGTGTTGAAGGGTTGATCCATATCTCTGAACTCTCCTGGGGGCGTGTCAGCCATCCATCAGAAGTGCTCTCACCCGATCAGGATATTGAAGTCCATGTGCTCAACCTCGATCAGGAACGTTGCCGGGTGGCCTTGAGTCTCAAACGCCTACACCCCAACCCCTGGGCAGAAGCCTCCCAGCGTTACCAGCCCGGCGATATTGCCCAGGCGGTAATTACCAACATAGTGCCCTACGGGGCTTTCGCCCGCCTGAGCGAGGGGCTTGATGGCCTGATCCACGTCTCAGAGATGGGTGATAATGCCGGAAAACCTTCCGAGATTTTTAGCGAGGGCCAGAAGATACAGGTTTCAATCTTGCATATTGACACCGAACGCCAGCAGTTGGGTTTACGGTTGCACTCACTTTAATCTCACCACAAAAACACACCGTTCGTGCCGCGAGCACGTCGGTGCGAGATCGTTGAAATCCGTGTTTATCTGTGTCCAATTTGCTTTTTGTCCACACAAAACAGCATCAAGCCATAAAATATCTGCAAGTGAAAAAGGAGAAGTGATGTGAAAAATTGGGGGCTGATCGCCATAGGCGTTTTGTTCGGATTACTTGGAGCGGGAGCCGTGCTGATTGCCAGCAGCCCGCCACGCGGCATACCCATTGATCTTTTACCACCGCCCACACCTGTGCCAATACGAGTGCATATCAGCGGAGCGGTGGCTCAACCCGGGGTAGTAGCGCTGCCTCCTGAAAGCCGTGTGCAAGACGCGATTGCGGCAGCGGGCGGCTTCAGCGAAGACGCTCAGACCGAAAATTTAAATCTGGCCGCGCTGCTCGAAGATGGCAGCCAGGTAATTGTGCCGATCGTTGCGAGTGCAAATAACACCCCAGCAGTGGCAGAATCCAGCCCGATAATCGCCGATCCACCTCAGGGGGAGTCCGTTGCGCAAATCGTCAATATCAACACTGCTTCCCAGGCTGAACTGGAAACCCTGCCCGGCGTTGGCCCTGTGACCGCCGAAAAAATTATTGCCTATCGCCAGGAAAACGGGGCTTTTTCCATCATCGAAGAAATTCAAAATGTCTCAGGGATTGGGCCAGCAACATTTGAGAAAATGAAGCCACTTATCACCGTAGACCCCTAGAGTTTGCAGAATGACATCTTTTCGTAAATTGCGTAACCAAATTATGCAGACGCTCCCGTTGGGCTTCGCGGGGGTTTCGCTTTTGGTATTGCTGCTATCGCCATTCATGGCTTTTCGCTGGATGCAACAGCCATTTTTGGGCTTGTTTCTGGAGCCACATGGCGTGGTCAGTCAATTGGCGCGCGAGAATTGGGCCGCGAAAAAGAACGGGGTGCAAAATTACGATCAGCTTATCACCGTAAACGACAAATCCATTACCAATAACACCGATTTACGAGCAGCGCTGGCGAATGCGGGAGCTACTGTTTCGTTAGGCCTCACAAATCAGCAGGGGCAGCCCTATCAGGTGCGCGTCGAGCCGCGGCCTTTTACCCGCGCAGAATTGGTGGTCTGGTTCGGAATTCCGTATATTGTGGGGATGGCATTCTGGTTCATTGGTATTTGGGCATACCGCCTTAGCAGCGATAAACGCTCGTCGCTGGCATTTTTAGCGTTCACATCTTCAGCCAGCACGATCACAGCGGCGTATTTCGATATGAACACCACCCAGGCGCTGGTGCTGCTATGGGCCTTGAGCCTGCCCGTGGCCGGAGGCGCGTTGCTGCATCTGGCAATGGATTTCCCTAAAAAGATGAGCTTTGTAGAACGCTATCCGGGCTTGCAATGGCTGCCCTGGCTGCTGACGGTTGCGCTGGCAATTCCCGTGGGGCGCGAAATTCTGGCGCCCTCGCATCCCTGGGGCTATATTAACACCTGGCTGTGGAGCTATGCCGCCATCAGCCTGGGAATTCTGGTTTTTCTGGGCGCGTTGGTCTACCGCGTGGCACGCAGCCACTCGGCCATGATTCGCCAGCAAAGCCGCATTATTGTGTTTGGCTCGGCGCTGGCTTTTGGCCCAATTATGGTCACATTTTTGCTGCCATCTGCGTTTGGACAGTTGGTGCGTTTTCAGGTCAATATTGCCTTTCCGGCGCTGATCGCTTTCCCGCTTTCTGTAGCCTATGCGTTGGTGCGCTACCGCCTGCTGGATGTAGACCGCATTATGGGCGCCACGCTCACCTATGTGCTGACAGCTACCGGCGCGGTGGGAGTCTTTTACCTGCTCATCACGCTAATTTCATTTTTGGTCCCTGCAGAAATCACGCCCAACGATCCGGTGCTCGTGGCGCTCTATCTGCTTGTTTTGGTGGTCGGCCTCAACCCGTTACGCAGGCTGATGCAGCGCGCCATTGACCGTTTGTTCTACCGCACGCGCGCCGACTATCGCCGCGTACTCTCCCATCTCTCGCGGCATCTTAGCGTTTCGCCAGAAATGGCACATACGCTGACTATGTTGGAACAAGAACTTCACGCCGCGCTGGCCCCAGAAAAGGTGCAGATTTATTTGTATGATGATAACGATGCGGTGTACCGTCCGCAAAGCCCGGATGAAGTGCGCGCCGCGGCGCTGCCCGTCGAACACCCCCTGGTGGAAATTCTGAATCAGGGCCAGGGTGGTATCTGGTTCCCGCCGGGACGCTCACTCCCCGAGGCTTTGTCCAACGAAACTGCGACCCTCGAAAATATCGGGGGCCGCGTTTTCACACCCTTGCACTATGAAGGCCAAATGATCGGCTTTCTGGCTCTAGGGGCGCGGCGCTCCGGCGAACCCTACACCAGCGACGATCTTGAATTTCTCGAAGCCGTCGCCGGGCAATCCTCCCTGGCGCTGGAAAATGTGCGCCTGTTCGCCAACCTGCAAGATACCCTTAACCAAACACTGGAAATGAAAAACCTGATGGATAATATTTTTGCATCCATGTCATCGGGCGTAATCACTACCGACCTGAAACGCAAAATCACGCTCTTCAATCAGGCCGCGGTAAAGATTTTGGGTATCCCTGTCGAACAGGCAGTTGGGCGCACCCTAGGCGAAGCCCTGCCCGACCTGGGACCGCACTTCTTGCTAATGGCCGCTTCCACGCTGAGCGATGACTCGGCAATTGTGGGCGAAGAATTCAACCCGGTGATGTTGGACCGCGGGCCGTTATTCTTACGCCTCTCCAGTACCCCATTGCGTGATGCGCAACAAAATACCAAAGGGGCCACCATCGTGATTGACGACCTCACCAAACAGCGCACGCTGGAGGCCGAACAAGAGCGCATCCGGCAGACCTTTGGGCGCGTGGTCGCCCCGCGCGTGCGTGACCGCCTGCTGGCTGATCCCAGCAATCTGCGCCTGGATGGCATCCGCCAGCCGCTGACAGTGCTCTTTGCCGATATCCATAATTTCACGCCCTTCAGTGAGCGCACAAGACCCGAAATGCTCTTCGGCGTGCTGAATGCGTATCTTTCTGTGGCCGCCCAGGCCGTTCTCACGGAGGAAGGCACGCTGGATAAATTCATGGGCGATGCGGTGATGGCTTTTTGGAATGCCCCCGATCCCCAGCAAGATCATGTGCTGCGCGCTGCCCGCGCCGCGTTGGCAATGGATGAGGCTATCCGCAAACTGCGTGCTGAAATCACGCAGTCACACCAGTTGTATTTCAGCATCGGCATCAACACCGGCGAAGCCATGGTCGGCAATGTCGGCACCAGCGATCTGTTCAACTACACCGTTATCGGCGACACAGTCAACTACACCCAACGCCTGGAGTCGATTGCTGAGCCAGGGCAAATCCTGCTCTCCGAGATGGCCTACTGGACCATTGCCAGACAAGTGATCGCCGACCAATTACCTCCGATCAAAGTTAAAGGCAAGGCGGAACCAGCCGTGGTTTACGCCTTACGCGGGTTAAAGTAATTTCAGCAAATTGCAAAAATGGGGGCGGTACGCAACTTGCAGAAAGAATCTGCGTATATGGGGGTGACAATAATTTAACAATCAGGAGAAATTTAAATGTCTGAAACCTATAAAACCCTTTATCGCTCACAAGATGATCGCATGGTCGCCGGTGTTTGCGCCGGATTAGGCGAATACTTCAATATTGACCCCACTTTGATGCGCCTGATCTTTGTTTTTGGCAGCCTGATTACTGGCAGCGCCTTGTTCTGGGCTTATATCGTCATGATGCTCGTCGTCCCCGAGGCTGTTCCCGCTTCGGAAGCTGTGGTCAGCGCTCCCGTTGAAGATGTGGAGTAATCGCAAAAAGGAGGGTTGAGTGCGAAGCACTCAACCCTCCTTTTTGCGGCAATTTCTGGCGTAGGGGTATTTACTTGCCAATGGGGGCAAAACGGGCATTGGTCAATTTTGCCAGCTCTTTGACCGGCAGGCGGATATTCAACCCGCGCTGCCCGCCGGAAACATGGATTTCATTGAAATTTTTCGCCGTGCTATCAATCACCACTTGAAAACCACGATTCATTAACGCCAACGGGGAAATTCCCCCAGCCTGCAAGCCGGTGAGTTCTTCGGCTTCTTGCTGGGTGGTCAGCCTTATTTTTTTCTCACCCAATGATTTCGCCAGCAATTTCAAATCCACTTCGGTGTTGCCAGGAATGACAGCCAAAATAGGTTTGCCGCGCTCCAGCCGGGCAGCCACGATCGTTTTAAAGACAATCTCCAGATTCACATCCAATATTTCGGCCGTTTTCAGCGCGCCCAGTTTTTCTTCAGGCAATTCAAATATTGTGTAGCCAATTTTACGCTGATCAAGCAAGCGGGTAACATTATTCTTGGGCATAGTTCTCAAGGGGGTTCAGATGGATAGCAATCGTACAAACGTCGCCGCCCATCAGCACACTTTCCATTACTTCAACTTCGACAGGCCGCTGCAAGATTTCCTGCCAAATGCCCTGGTAGAATCCGGCGCCACAATAACAATAAGTTGGGGGTAGATTTTCGTTGATGCTAAGGGCTGTGCGCACGCGCGGGCAGTGGCAATACAATTGGCGCTTTTTTTCGGGGTCGTTCTCGGCGAGATATTCCTTCAGGTTGCCACTTTTCGGGATCTTTGTCGCGAGAATTGTATCCCCCCGATGAACTCCGGCCAACCCCCAGCCGCGCGCCGTAATCGCCGCGATTTCTCCTTTATCCAGATTCAATTCTTGCCGCAAAAATATCTCGAACTTCGCTTGTAGCATCGCCAGCGCTTCATCCACATTTTGGGAAGCAGCATAGGCCGCCTTGATTTCTTGCAGGCCATCTGGCGGATAATGGCAAGCGCAGGCGGTCATAATTACGCGGCAAGCACCTTCATCGACCCGCGCTTCCATACGTTGCATAGCCTGACGAGACCAGGCAACCACCTCGGCGCGCGGGCTTTGGTCAGAAAGAGTTTCACCACTCTGCAACACCGCTATGCGGACATCTTCACCAGCAATCTCATCCAGAGCGCGCTCAAATTTGCCCTGCCAATAGCGTTCAAAATCAAATTCTGTGGTCATAGAACATTAAATCCATTTCAGGACAACACCAAAAACAAGAATTTCAACCAGCACCATCCCGTAAATCACGCCCACCGTGATGATTTTCTTCTTAAGCGTATCCATATCGTGTACCCAATATGAAACCAGGAAAAAGTGGAAATAGCCAAACAGGAAGATCAACCAGGGAGACGAAGCACTCCACCAGGGATAATCCCAGGTCAGTGCGCCAATCTGATTGAGCAGCACTTCCACAAACACGCAGAAAGCCGCGTTAACAATCGCCATAAAGAGTCGATTGGGGATGCCCAAAATTTTGGTGCGTTTATCGGGAAGCAACATTTTTCCAAAGGCGATTCCGGCAACGGCGAACATAAAACTGATCTCGATATTCAACCCGACAAAAATAAGATACGCAGTCTGACCGGGCGCTCCCCAAACGGGCGCGTGGCCGTTGAAGTGAAAGAACAGCGAATTCCAGATTTCGTTGAACCAGTCCATGCCCCAGAAGGCCAGCCCGGCAAAGACCAGATTCCAGTTGCGGCGCTCAATCTCCACCGCGTAAGCATAAACTACAAAGGCAAACAGGGTGATGACATACCATTGGTACTGGCTTCCATCGCGTAAAATACTCAAGGCTTGTGCAGCAGCTTCAGTTGGCATTTGGCTCTCCTCATTTTTGGGCTATTTTTGTGTCCAAACATGCATTCCAAATCTCTTGTGGAAAAACAACACTGCTCGTTCCAGGCAAGTTGGGAACGCCGACGCCAGTATTCAGGTTGATGCCGTGCCGAATATAAGCTTTATAAGCCAGTTGGCTGCAATAAAAACTCTCATCGGTTTCAGAATCGAGAAAGTTGAGATTATAACGCTTGCGCCCCTGAGCCTGTTCCAGGCAATAGGCCGCAACGGATTCTCGGATGTAGATTTCTTCATCATCAGATAAACCTCGCCCGGCCAGCGGATAGGCTACCCCATAGAACTGATCCAAAAAGCGCCCGCGATGCTTGCTCATTTTCCCTGAGAGCCAGCCTCCCTCATCAATTTCAAAAGCGATCACGCCCCGTCCCCCCGATTCGATGCAACGCCCGCCGGGGCCAATATAGATGGCAATATGATCCACCGGGCCGGGCATCAACCGCCCCAGCAAACGCCAAAACTCCCCGGCCTGGATTTCAAGCTCAATATCGGTCGTGCCAATGATGTCACCGGTTTGTATGGGGATTCCATCGATCTGATAAGAATAAACCATCAGGCCAGTTCTGCAATACACTCAATCTCGACCAATGCATCGAGTGGATTTTGTCGCACCGCAATCGTGGTGCGCGCCGGGCGATGTTCGCCGAACATTTCAGCATATACTGCGTTCATGCCCTGAAAATCAGCCATATCTTTAAGAAAGACGGTAGTTTTGACAATATGCTGAAGTGAAAGCCCCAGCCCTTTGAGTACCGTATCCAGATTCGTCAACGCCTGCCGCGTCTGCGCGCCAATTTCATCGCCTACGAGTTGCATTGTCGCGGGGTCCAGAGGCGTCTGCCCGGAGCAAAAGATTAGATTGCCGGATTGCATGGCGTGACAGTAAGGGCCAATCGCGGCGGGTGCGCCGTCTACAAATTTTGTTTGCATACATTTCTCCTAAAGATTCCACCGGAATAGTAGAGACATCGTGACTACTCAGCCTCGAACAGAAAGAGGCCGATTTTTTTGCGAAGGCGTTAGCCTGAACAGTTAAGAATCATCAATCTAATTATATTTCATCATCTGCCTTGTTGTGCCCAGCACACGCCAGGTAAACCACAAAAACAGCACCAGACTAGCCAAGGCAGTTATGATGAGACAAGCAAAAACATAGATCATCGGCCAGGAGCGTTCCAGAACGCCCAACAAGCCAACTCCGCTAATAATTGCAACCGCCACGAACACGCCAACCAGAAAAATACCTATTGCCAAGAACATAATCAGCGCAACCGCTTCCCAGCCGAGGCGTGCCTTTTTGCGCCCTTCCCAGGTGCGGTCTTCGCGAGTTGGCCGAGACTTATCAGGATGATGCTCCCATTCCGCACCATACTCAGGAACGGAAATAATTTGGCGGGCGGCTTCTTCGCTAATCATACCGTTTTCAAGCGCTTTCTCGACTTCATGACGCGTTTTAAATTGCCAGCGCAAACGATCCCGCGAATTCAATGTAGCTTTCCAGCGCAAAAACGATAGCGCAACCAGCACCAGGAAAATAAGCACAATGATGCCAAGTCCAGATACGCAAATTCTAATTTCACTCATTACCGTTTGCCTCCCATAACCACGCTGCTCCTGCATCCAAGTATAGTAAAGGTTGCGGGCAAAAGCAACCCGCTAAATAAAAAAAGCGACCTGTTTCCAGATCGCTTTATTATTGGATGAAACGCGCCCCCAACGGGCGCAGCGGGACTCGCTCTAGGCTGATCCTGCGCCCAGGCCGGTATCTACCTTCAACAGCCCCAAACGAAAGAGCACATAATCCCAGGTATTCCCGAGGAGATTCCCCACCCGTATCACGCGCAGCACCAAGTGGATTGCTTCGGCCCGCTCTATCCCATAAACCTGCTCAAGCTGTGCCAAAGCCTGCGCTGCGGGCTGGGCATTGCTCTCGGCCCAATGTTGGGCATAAACGATTGCGGGGAGTTCATCGGCGGGCGAATCTGCCGGAACCTGGCCCTCCAGCAGGGTGCGCAGTTCCTCCGCGGGGATGCCTGCTTTGGCAGCCTCTTTAGCATGGAAATAACTGCAATAACGACAGCCATTCACCTGCGTGACTGTCATCATCAGGCGCTCCCGAAAAGCAAACGAAACCAAACCGCCGCGCATCGTCGCGCGCATCAACGGGCGGCGCGCCATGATATAGCGAAGATCGGCCATAAATTCGCCCCATCCTTGATATAAATGCTTTCCAAACACACTATTCACCATTCTACGTTCCATAGTCACCACACAAGCTCGAACCAAAGGGGGCCGAAAAAAGGGTGTGCATGGGGTGCGTAGCACCCCATGCACACCCTTTTTTCGGAATTCTCTCTTATTGATCACTCATAGCGCAACGCTTCGACGGGTTCAAGGCTTGCAGCGCGATTAGCCGGATATAGGCCAAAGAACACACCCACCGCTGCCGAGAAGAGCGTCGCCAGCAGCACCGCGTCCATGCCAATCACCGGGTCAATATTGGCATCACTGGCTGCAGCAATCTGCCCAACGATGAAGGAGATCAGCCAGCCCAGGCCAATACCAATCAGGCCGCCGAACAAACTCAGCAACGCCGACTCGGTGAGAAACTGCACAAGAATATCCATTTTGCGCGCGCCCATTGCCTTGCGCAAACCGATCTCACGGGTGCGCTCCACAACGGATACCAGCATGATATTCATAATCCCGATGCCGCCCACCAACAACGAGATGCCCGCGATGCCGCCCAAAAAGATGGTCAGAATACCGGTGATCGAGGAGGCTACATCAAGGAAATCTTGCTGCGAGAAGATTGTAAAATCATCCTGAGCGATTTCGGTGCGATGGCGCATGCGCAAAATTTGGGAAATCTCATCCACCGCGTCCGGCACCGCCTCCGCGCTGACCGCCCCGACGAAAATCACATCTACACGGTCGCTGGTTGAGCGGCGGATCAGGCGCGCTTGCGCCGTGGTCAGGGGCACAATCATCTGATCGTCCTCGCTGCCGAAAGAGCCGCCGCCTTTTTCTTCGAGTACGCCAATCACCCGGAAAGGTTGGCCTTCGATACGCACGGTCTCACCGACCACGCCCGATTTACGCCCAAAGAGCTTATCAGCCACATCTACGCCCAAAATCACCACAGCAGAACGGCCCAGCATGTGCGTCTCGGAGATAAATTCGCCTTCAGTGACGCGGTAATTGCGCACAACTTCATAATCCGGTGTGACGCCATTGAGTGTGGTCACCTGACTCTCACCCGAAAAGCTCACTTCCGCATTGCCTTGCAAAATGGGGGCAACTCCGGCTACAGAGGGCGCTGCAAAAGGATCGGCGATGGCTTCGGCATCACCCAGAGTCAGCGGTTCGGGGTTGCGCACATCTTCAGCGCCACCGCGGAACACGAAGAGCAAGTTGGTGCCAATGCCCTGAATTTCGCCGGTGATTGAGTTCTGCGCACCGGCGCCAATTGCCAGCATGGCGATCACCGCGCCTACACCGATCACAATGCCCAAAATCGTCAGGCCGGAACGCAGCTTATTGGAGGTAAGACTCTCCAGGGCTTCAACAAAAGATTGCCAAAAGTTCATATTTTCTCCACCACGCCATCACGTATCTGAATCACGCGCTCAGTTAGCGCCGCAATTTCAGGATCGTGAGTGACGATAATCAGGGTGGTGCCGCGCTCCTTGTTCAAGTTCAGCAACAACTCCATGATCTGCTCGCCCGATTTGCTATCCAGATTCCCGGTGGGTTCGTCGGCCATCACAATGGACGGGTTGTTGACAATCGCCCGCGCAATTGCCACACGCTGCTGCTGGCCGCCAGAGAGTTCGTTGGGGCGGTGAGTGATGCGGTCGGCGAGACCTACCAGCTCGAGGGATTCGCGCGCCCGTTGGCGGCGATTGCTGCGATCCCGCGCGTAACGCAGGGGCAGTTCCACATTGGCCAGAGCTGTTGCCCTGGGGAGCAGGTTAAAACTCTGAAAAACAAATCCCACCTTCCGGTTTCGGATGTCGGCCAGTTGATCGTCATCCAACTGCGCGACGCTCTCGCTATCCAGATGATAATCGCCAGCCGTCGGACGATCCAAGCAGCCGAGAATATTCATTAGCGTCGATTTGCCCGAACCCGAAGGCCCCATGATCGAGACGACTTCGCCGCGCCCAATTTTCAACGAAAGCCCGCGCAAAGCATGTACTTCGACATCGCCCATCGTATAAACTTTGGTAACCTGATTGGCTTCAACTACCCAATTATTAGTCATCATGCTCGCCTCTTTAGTGCGGCCGCATCCCTGGAGGGCCACCAGGCCCTCCAAAAGTAGAGCCACTTTCGGTAAGTTCGCGCGGCGGATTGATAATAATTTCATCGCCAACTTTTAGATCACCGGCAACAATTTCGCTGTACATATCGGAAGATGAACCCAGTGTGATAACAATTTTATCGATGCTGCCATCATTGCGTAGTACATAGACCACGCGCTCGCCCTCCACCACCCGCACGGAACGATTGGGGATCAGCAAGGTCTCTTCGAGTTGGCGAATAACGATATTGACCGCCGAAGTCATACCGGGGCGAATATCTTCATCGATATTTTGCAATTCCACAGTTACAGTAAAATTGACCACGCCCTGCACTTCGGTGCCTACCAGAGCCACTTCAACCACATCGCCGAAATACTCTTTCGCCAGCACAGCATCAAAATTCATTGTTACCTGCTGCCCCACGGCAATCTTGTTAATATCCACTTCGGAGACATCCAGATCAACCAATAATCGCGAATAATCATCCACACGGAAAGCCAGCGTACCAGGATCAACCAGATCGCCGAGTTTGCTCTCCACGCGGGTTATAACGCCATCAAAGGGGGCGACAATATGCGCCATGTCAATCGTCGCCTGCGCCGCGGCAACACGCGCTTCGGCTGCGGCAATATCATCGGCGGGCGGGCCGTTTATAAGCCGTTCCCACTCGCGTTGTGCGTCGGCCAACTGCGCTTCAAGCAAGGCCATATCGGCCGCGGTGGGGCCATCTTTTACCCGCTCATATTCGCGCTGCGCTTCGGTTAGCTGCGCTTGGGCAACCGCCAAATTAGCCTGCGCTTCGGCAATATCAATCTCGCTGCCAATGCTAGATAGCGCGTTATATTTCCGCGCCGCGGCATCATAGTTTTGCTGTGCAGCAGACAGCGCGCTCTGACGATTGGCGCGCTCCAAATCATCTTCGGGGCGGCCAGCATAAGGCGCAAAATCTTCCTGGGCTTTTTCCAACCGGTCTTGCACCAGCACCAAATCGGCATGGGCCTCGTCAATGTCGGCCTGGCTGGCCGTATTTTGCACATTGCTCAAGGCACGTTCAGCATTTTCAACCGCCTGATCGGCGTCGGCAATCGCTTGCAAAGCCTGGGCTTGCTGCAACTCGGGGTTGAGCAAATCTTCCAGGGCTTGCTCGGCATCTTCTACCGCTTGCAAAGCCTGAGAACGCTGCACATCAGAATACATCAAATCATCCAACGCCCGCTGCGCGCTGACCAAATCCGCCTGCGCCAGAATTACACTCTGCGAGAGCGAAGTCTGCTCCAGCGCGGCCAATTCGGTATCCACCGTAACCGCGTCGCCGACTTTCACAGCCACACTATCAACCGTGCCCGATGTTTTCCAGGCCAATAGCGCGCTCTGATTCGAGCGCACCTGCCCTGTCGCCCCGATTGAGGCAACCAGGGTGCCTTCTTCGAGCGGCATAGTCTCCAAACTCGCCAGCAGTTCTTGTTGTTGTTTATTCCGGCTATAGGTTTGCCAACCAATAACACCGCCAACCAAAACAGCCACGACTACAACGATAATTATGATTCGCTTCATTGTGATTTTGTACTCCTCCCCTCACCCTGACCTTCGCTATGCTACGGTCTGCCCCTCTCCCAGTGGGAGAGGGGTTGGGGTGAGGGCAATTACATCATTAAGGGTTTAACAACCATTCACTGGGGGGATTGAGAACAACCAGATCATTTTCTTTGAGATCACCGGCGACGATTTCACTATACGTCCCGGAACTTTGTCCAATTGTGATGGGAACGGGCTGCGCCCCAGGAATCGACGGGGCTGGGCCGGTGAGGTTCCCGGTATCTTCGAGGCTGGTATCGCCCCCAAACACATAAACCACGCGCTGACCGTCCAGCGTGCGCAATGCTGCATTCGGCACCAGCAGCGCATCGGCTACCCGGCTGACTTCAATTTTCGCTGTCGTGCTCATCCCCGGGCGCACAGCAGCATCCGGATCAACCACTTCAATTGTCACATCAAAACTTACCAGACCAGCCTCAATATTACCCACAGGGGAGATCGCCATCACCACACCGTGATATTCGGCTGCAAAAATGGCATCGAAGGTAAGCAAAACACTTTGCCCGATGACTGTGCGGTTGATATCCAACTCGGAGACCTGCACATCGACCAGCAGATGGGCGAGTTTGTCAATACGAAAGGCCAGCGTGCCATTATTGACCTGATCGCCGGGCCGAATCTCAACCTGTGTGATCACACCGTCGATGGGCGTTCGTAACTGGCTTTTGCCAATAATCGCCTGAGCCGCGGCAACGCGCGCTTCAGCCGCGGCAATATCATCGGCAGTGGGGCCATCTTTCACGCGCTCATATTCGCGCTGTGCGTCGGCAAGCTGCGCTTCGAGCACGGCAATTTCTCCGGGTGTAGCGCCATCTTTCACGCGTGCCCACTGGCGCTGAGCGTCAGCCAATTGCGCCTGGGCTGCCGCGAGAGCAGCTTCGGCGGTCGCCACATCACTCAGATCGGGCGGTAAATGCAATTCTTCGTAACGATATTGCAAGTTTAGCAGGCGCGCTTGCTGGCGCGCCAATTCGGCGCTGGCGCTGGCATAAGCCTGCTTATAGGCTATTAGACTCTCAAAGGGATGAAAAACCGCCCGCTGCAAGGTTTTTTCCAGATCCGCGACCTGATCTTCCAAATCTTTAATCATTTCTTGCGTCAGGAGAATATTGTCATAGACTTGCTGAATACTACTCTGGGAGGGCGGCGTCATGAGAATATCATATTGCAATTGGATACTCTCAAGTTGGCGCTCTGCGACAGCTATTATAGCCTGTGCCTGGGCCTGCACCATTGCAGGATTGTGTGCATCTTCAAGGGCATCTTCGGCATCCTGGATGACTTTCAGAGCCTGAGCTTGTTGCGTTTGCGTATTAAGCAGGTCGTCGAGGGCTTGCTGCGCTGCAATTAAATCGGCCTGTGCCAGAATAATATTCTGCGGCAGCGAGGTTTCATCCAGAACGGCCAGCACATCTCCCACCTTAACTTCATCGCCAACCTGCCGGAGAACTTCGGCAACTTCGCCCGCAATCGACCAGACGAGTTCAGCGCTCTGCTCCGAGCGCACCACGCCATCAGCTTCGATAGATGCGACCAGCTCGCCGCGGCTAATTGGCTCTGTCGTCAGGCTATCGAACAGCGTTGCTTGCTGGCGAAGGCCAGCCTGACGCAGCCAAAAAAAAACCGCCGCGACCAGCACAACCACACCAAGAATTATAAAAAGCCATTTACGGTTCAATCGATTTCTGATTCTTTCCATGAATTATCAAGTAATCGCTCTTCCATGGCGCTAATCGCCTGATCGAAGAGACTGAGAAAGGTCTCCTGCTCCCCTTCAGATAGTTGCGCCAAAAACAGGTGCATAACTTTGCTTTGGAATCTACGCAGGTGCTCCAACAAAGTCTCACTTTTCGGCGTGATATAGAGGGGCTTTGCGCGCCGATCTTCAGGGTGCTGCCTGCTTTCCAGCCAGCCATCGCGCATCAGGCGACGCACGCCCACGCTCACAGTGGGGGGTGTCACCCCCAGGCCATCGGCCAGTTCAAGCACACCACACCCCGGGGAGTTGGCTACCCAATCGAGCATGGCCACCAGCCCGGGGGGGAGTTCGCACTCCGGTGGTATGCGCATCAGCCGCAAAGAGCGCATACGTTTAATCAGCGTCCCCAGTTGCATGGCATGGGTTTTTGTTAAAGACATCAATCAGCACCTCAGAATAGTTAGTTAATCTAACTAATATGACTAGGGGATTATATATGCTTTCTTGCCCATGTCAAGAAGTTTCGTGAAATGCGACAAAAATTCTGACAATTTCTATTAATTCCAGGCTCCAATATCGCTCTGCGCAAATCGTCATACGGGTTAGTGACATCCGGAATAAGAATCAATGACATCTGGAACTGAAATCAAACTTCCTTACTCGTTATTATCCTTAACGCTCATACACATGCCCCGGAGGTTGATCTATGACTCAAGCTATTCCTAGCGAGTTTCTGGCGCTTGATCGCAAAGATCGTGCGCATAAGCCCTTTTACCATTTAAGTTTACGAAAACCCGAAGACCGCGTACTTGATTTTAATGACGTTGTCATTCCATTTGACGCAGAACGCGCCCAGATTGAGGCGTCGCGCTGTATCCACTGCCCCGACCCGGCCCCCTGTATGGTGGCCTGCCCCACACATAACGACATCCCTTCGGCGATGTGGTTGATCGAGAACGGCGAATTTATCAAAGCTGCCGAACTCTACCGAAAAACCAGCGCCCTGCCCGAAATTTGCTCTCGCGTATGCCCTCACGAACAACTTTGTGAGGGTTCGTGTGTATTAAATAAAGATCACCACCCCGTGCTAACAGGCATTCTGGAAGCTTTTGCGGTGGAATATGCCCGCGAACATGCGGGCGTCGTTTTGCCTGCCGGTGAGCCTACCGGGAAAAAAGTTGCCGTTATCGGCGCCGGACCCGCCGGGCTGGGATGCGCCGAGTATTTGGTTCAACAAGGATATGGCGTAACGATTTTTGAATCCAAACCAGCTTCTGGCGGATTGCTGACATATGGCATTCCCAATTTTAAAATTCCAAAAGAGATTGTTTTCGAACGCATCGAAGATTTTAAAAAAGCCGGAGTCGAATTCGTTTTCAATACATTTATTGGTAAAGACAAGACAATTGACGAACTCTTCGCAGAAGGCTACGATGCCGTCTTTATTGGCATCGGCAGCCAGATTGATGCCCCGCTCAAAGCCGAAGGCGCCGACCTACCGGGGGTTTATCTTGCTACGGAATTTCTCATCCGCGCGAATGTGAAAGAAGAATTGCTACCCGATGACTTGAAAGACTCGCTGGAAATTGGCGAAAAAGTCATCGTAGTAGGCGGCGGCGACACAGCCTCCGACGCGCTGCGCTCTGCACTGCGGATGGGCAGCAAAGAAGTTACCTGTATTTATCGCCGTACTGAAAATGAAATGCCCGGCAGTGCTAAAGATCGCACAATGGCAAGAGAGGAAGGCGCGGTTTACCAATTCCTCACTCAACCGATCAAATTCATTGCTGGCGAAGATGGGCATCTGGCCGCGGTAGAGTGTTTGCGCATGGAACTGGGCGAACCTGACGAATCAGGCCGCCGCCGCCCCGTGAATATTGAAGGCTCGAACTTCATTATCGAGGCCGATACTGCGGTGCTTGCGTTGGGTTACTGGCCTGATGAGATCATTGGCAAAACCACCCCCGATCTGGAAACCTATAACTGGGGTCTGGTCAAAATCGATTCCGAAACTGGCGCAACATCTCGCCCCGGCGTTTTCGCAGGCGGCGACGCTGCCACTGGCCCCGATCTGGTCGTCACAGCCATGGTTGGTGGGCGCAAAGCCGCCGAAGCCATCGATAAGTATCTTACTCACAAATAAAAACTATTCAGCCTAAACCACAAAAGCAATCCAATAGCAGTCGCGGTATAATTAAGCGTGTGCCCACCCTCGGGTGGCACACGTTTTTTTCGTTGATGCCGGATAGTTTCTAAGGATGTTTACTGTATGGATTATGGCACGATTCGTTCTGTAGATATTAACCAACAAATGCGCTCCGCCTATCTTGATTACGCCATGAGCGTGATCGTTGCCAGAGCGCTCCCCGATGCGCGCGACGGATTGAAGCCCGTTCACCGCCGCATTTTATATGCCATGTACGATATGGGCATCCGCGCTACAGGCTCTTATAAAAAATCGGCTCGTATTGTTGGTGAAGTGTTGGGTAAATATCACCCGCATGGCGACCAGGCTGTGTATGATTCAATGGCGCGTATGGCGCAAGATTTTTCTCTGCGCTATATGCTCGTTGATGGCCAAGGCAACTTTGGTTCCATTGATGGCGACTCCCCCGCAGCCATGCGTTATACCGAAGCCCGTATGGGCAAGCTGGCCGAAGAGTTGCTCACCGATATCGACAAAGATACGGTTGACTTCACAGACAATTTTGATGGCTCGTTGCAAGAACCCAGTGTTTTGCCCGCGCGCCTGCCCAATATGCTCCTCAACGGCGCTTCGGGGATTGCGGTCGGAATGGCAACCAATATTCCGCCACATAATATCAACGAGTTGGTTGCAGCCCTTACCTACGTAATTGACCACTACGAAGACTTCGATAATGTCACCATTGAAGATTTGCTCACCATCATGCCTGGCCCCGATTTCCCCACCGGCGGCACCATCGTCGGGGATGAGGGCATCCGGCAGGCCTATGGCACAGGGCGCGGCCGCATCATTTTACGCGGCAAAGCCATTATCGAAGAAATGAACGGCGGTAAACACCGCATCATCATTGGGGAAATTCCCTACCAACTCAACAAAACCACGCTAATCGAGCGCATTGCCACCCTGGCCCGCGAAGGCAAACTCGACGAAATTTCAGACCTTCGAGATGAATCCGACCGTAATGGGATGCGCATTGTCATCGAGCTAAAACGCACCGCCTACCCGCGCAAGGTATTGAATCAGCTTTATAAGTACACCCCACTTCAATCCACGTTTGGCGTGCAAATGCTGGCCCTCGTCAATGGCGAACCGCGCATGTTGCCGCTCAAACGGACGCTGCACATCTATATCGAACACCGCCTGGATGTGATCACGCGCCGCACGCAATTTGAACTCAATAAAGCCAAAGCCCGCGCGCACATTCTCGAAGGGCTGACCATTGCACTGGCAAATCTGGACGCGGTCATCCAAACCATTCGGGAATCCAAAGACGTGGAAACTGCCAAAGAACGCCTGATCACTCGCTTCAAACTCAGCGCATTGCAGGCACAGGCTATTCTGGATATGCAATTGCGCCGTCTGGCTGCGCTGGAACGCCAGAAAATTGAAGATGAGTACAAAGCCTTACAGGAACGCATTGCCCACCTGGAAGATTTACTGGCTCACCCCAAAAAGATGCTGCTGCTCATCAAGGAAGACCTGGCTGAAATCGGCCAAAAATATCGCGACGAGCGGCGCACAAATATCATCCCCGAAGCCAGCGGCGACCTGAGCATGGAAGATTTGGTGGGCGATGAAGCTGTGCTGGTGAGTATCACCGAACGCGGTTATGTCAAACGCGTCGATGCCATCACCTACCGCTCACAAAAACGCGGCGGGCGCGGCGTTATCGGCCACACCACCCGCGAGGAAGATGAAGTTGTGATGATGTTCCCGGCGCGCACACTGGAAACGATCTTATTCTTCTCGGACCGCGGCAAAGTCTATGCGGCAAAAACCTACGATATTCCCGACGCCGGACGTACCGCCAAAGGGATTTCGATGGTCAATGTACTTTCGATTGCCCCTGGCGAAACCATCACCGCCGCAGTCGCCGTGCCCGATTTTGAAGTTGCCAAATACTGCACCATGGTCACCCGCCTGGGCAAGATCAAACGCGTGGCGCTCTCCGAATTTGCTTCAGTACGACCATCCGGGCTTATTGCTATGGGCCTGGCCGACGACGACGAACTCGGCTGGGTGCGTCTGACCAACGGCAACGAAGAACTCATTATTATCACCACGCACGGACAAGCCTTGCGTTTCGCCGAAACCGAACTGCGCCCCATGGGACGCCCTGCACAGGGTGTAAATGGCATCAACCTGCGCGGTGAAGATCGCGTGATCGGCATGGAAGTGGTTGAGCCGGGTGGCGATCTATTGGTAGTTACAACCAAAGGTTATGGCAAACGCACCTCGCTCGATGAATACGCTCCCAAAGGGCGCGCAACGATGGGAAATTTGACCATCGACAAAAATGCGCTCTCCATAATCGGCCTGATCGCGGCCGCCCGCGTTGTGCAGCCCAATGAAGATCAACTCACCTTCATCTCGGCGAATGGCATTGTGATGCGCACCAATGCCGCGGCCATTTCGCAATTCACACGCGCCACGCGCGGTGTGCAAATTATGAATCTCGAGGCCGATGACACCGTCGTCTCCGTGGCGCGCTTCGCCGAAGCCGATCTACTTATGGCCGAGGCCGCGTAACAACTGCAAGCGCTGGAGTAAATAAAAAGAGTGTTGGCGATATGATGCCAACACTCTTTTTTTCTACCAAGCCTCCGGCCTTAGAAAACTGGTAGAGAAATTCTTTCCGTTACCAACAGGCAAAATGAACTCAAAATACACACAATCATCATCACCATCGCAGCGATAACAAAACGCTGCACCGGCGTCATCCCCAGGAAAATCGCTGGTACCGATTTTGGCTCTTCTGAGTCTACTATATCTTCTTCATCATCAAAAACCGAATCACCGATTTGTTCACGCAGGTCATCAAGCATAGCCAGCCTCCCAAAGAAAGAATTGCCGAAAAATAGGTGTGTATGGAGCGCTTCACGCTCCATACACACCTATTTTTCAATTTTTCTGTTCACGAGTCTAAAACAAGTGTAGCCTATTTTAGGGAACTGTCAACCGGGCGCAGATGGATTTCTCCTGCCCGAAGATTGGCCTGCTCCCCAGAGCGGAACTCAACCCGCAGGGAGCCATCCGGGTTCAGGTGGATGAGGCGGGCATCCAGCGCTTCCGCCTCCGAGGTGATGATCTGCACCCACTCGTCCCGAAAAGCCAGGTTCGCGCCCCAGGCGTGGAGAAAATCCGCGCTCATCAAGCGAGGATACCAATCCAGTAAATTCTGTAAAAGCGCGCTTAAAAATGCACCCCGTTCTGGCGCAGCGCCTAAAACCGTCTCCACGCTGGTTGCCGGGAAGGAATGAGCATGATGCCCGGCCCAATCTGCGGGGGGAATCGCCGCGGCGGCAATATTGACACCTATTCCCAGCACTACTGTCGAGAGTTGATCGCCCAGCCATTTCGATTCAGGCAGCACACCGGCCACCTTGCGCCGGTTGAGCAGAACATCGTTAGGCCACTTGATCTGCGCAGGAAGTTGATAGGTTTTCTGCAAGGTCTGGCAGACAGCCAGCGCGCCCAATCCGTTGAGCCGCGTAAGTTGATCGCGCAATTCAGGGTAATCGGGGCGTAGAATCAGGCCGAAGGCCAGCGCCGCGCCCGGCGGGGTGAACCAGCGCCGAGACCCGCGCCCGCGTCCAGCAGTTTGCTCATCGGCAACGACCAACGAACAATCCGCAGCGCCCTCACTGGCCCAGCGCGCGGCTTCATCATTCGTCGAGCCGATTGAGTCAACATAGCGAATGCCACCGAGGGGAAGATCGGCGAGAATAGTTTCGAGGGAGGTCTGGTTCATGGAACTGCGGGTTGAAGGTTACAGGTTGAAAGTTGAAGGTTAAGCGAACAAGCAGAATTTTCAACCTTCAACTTTCAATTTTCAACCGTTAATAAATCGGTAAACTCGGATCAACTTCCTCAGCCCAGGCGTTGATGCCGCCATCCAGATTTTTGATTTTTCGGAACCCGGCGCTGACGAGCACTTCGAGGGCGCGCACCGAACGCGTGCCAATTTTACAGAAAAGCACAATCTCTTCGGCGCTGTCGAGTTCGTGCATGCGTGCGGCTAACTGCCCCAGGGGAATCAAATTGGCATTGGGAAGCTGTGAAATCGCCAACTCGTGCGGCTCGCGCACATCAATCAGATGCAGTGCCTCACCGGCATCGAGGCGCGCTTTCAACTCGAGGGCCGAAATATCCCATTCGTCGCCCGCGGAACCGGCATCGTGGTCGTTGGCGGGCATACCGCAGAACTGCTCATAATCAATCAATTCGGTGACATCGGGGTTTTCGCCGCAGACCTTACATTTGGGATTTTTGCGCAGCCGCACGAAATCAAAACTCATATCGAGGGCGTTATAGAGCAGCAATTTGCCGCTGAGGGTTTCGCCGATGCCCAAAATTAGTTTGATGGCTTCTGTGGCCTGGATCGTGCCAATCGTGCCCGGCAAAATACCCAGCACGCCTCCCTCGGCGCAGGACGGAACCAGACCGGGGGGCGGCGGCTCCGGGAACAGGCAGCGATAGCACGGGCTATCATCATCGGCGTTGAAAACGCTGGCCTGCCCATCGAAACGGTAGATCGAACCGTAGACGTTGGGTTTGCCCGTCAGCACGCACAGATCGTTGGTCAGGTAGCGCGTGGGGAAGTTATCGGTGCCGTCAATGATGAGGTCGTACGGCTCAGCAATGCGGAAGGCATTCTCCGAGGTAAACATCTCGTTATAGACATCCACCTGAATATCGGGGTTGATGTCCAGCATCCGGGCGCGCGCCGATTCGACTTTGAGTTTACCCAACGTGGCTTCGCCGTGAATCACCTGGCGCTGCAAATTGGAAAAATCAACTACATCATAATCGACCAGGCCAATACGCCCGATCCCCGCGGCGGCCAGATATAAAGCCACGGGCGAACCCAACCCGCCGGTGCCAATCACCAGCACCGCGGCGGCTTTGAGCTTCTCCTGGCCTTCCAGCCCGACCTCAGGGATCAGCAGGTGGCGCGAGTAGCGAAAAATTTCGTCGTGTGAAAGTTTCATAATCGGTTGAAGTTGCAAGTTAAAAGTTGAAGGTTGTTTGTTAAAAAAATACTTGTACCCTTCAATTTTTAACCTTTAACGATTATTCCCGCCCGCGATGGAGGGTATGATTCGCAATATATCATCTTCTTTAAGTTCGGTCTCGACACCTTGCAAATGGCGCACATCTTCTTCGCCCAGGAACAGATTCACAAAGGGGCGCAGGGTTCCGGCATCGGAAAAGAGATGTTTTTGCAGCGAGGGGTGCTGGGTAACCAGATCGTTCAAAGCTTCGGCCACATTCTGGCCTTGTACATCAATTGCGCTTTGTCCGTCTGCATAGGGACGCAGGGGGGTGGGGAGTCGTAATACGGGCATGTTTGCTCCTTTGATGTTACGGGTTACAGGTTACAAGTTGAAGGTTGGCTTTTGCAAAAAACTTTCAACCTTCAATTTTCAACCGATAATAAAATTCGGCTCTTTGGGAACTCAGGGGGTTGACAGCAAATATGGGGTCACGAAAGGAA
>JABGRQ010000066.1:3935-5280 GCA_018648225.1 Chloroflexota bacterium | reverse complement strand
CCGAGAATCTCCTTCACCAAGAGATGACCCTGCGAGGGATTACCGATTACGCCTACGAAGTGCGCGTCTTGCCCGATGCGACTGGCGGCAGTATTCCTGGTTTCCCCCCGCAAAGCGTGCGCCTGGGCGATGGTCGCGGCTCATGGAGCCTATCCGAGCCTTCGGTAGGATTGTACCTAACCTTCCCTGTACAAACATTTTTCCTGGCATTCTTCGGACGACCCCAGGTGCAGATGGACGTATTCGCGGCCAGCAGCATTCACCAACCGGCGAATGTCTGCCCCTGATGAAGGAAGCGTTATGAATCGAAAAATCGCCGCCCTTGTTGTCGCTCTCCTGGTATTTGCCATGCTGGGCGTGATTATTTGGAATGAACATTCGGCGGGGCGTTTGGGTGTTAGGGAGCCAGGAAGCACGGGGGAAGGGGTGATGGGTTTCAATATAACCGTATCCACATCCCCTGGTGTCTCATCCTTGGCTACCCGTACACACGTGCATCAAAGCACACGAACTACCTCGTACCCCGGCTCACCTTCCCAATCACCCCCTGGCACCCATGCCCTCACGCTCACCAGCACCCCTACACCAGCGAGCACACCAACGCCAATACAAACATCTTCGCCAACCGCCGAAACACCCACACTGTTGCAGGTGGCCGCACAATTTGGCGTCAATCTACGGGACACCCCGGCGGGTGATGTGATCCAGGGGTTGCCAGAAGGCACGTTGGTACAGGCGTACCCGGAAAAAGAAATCCGGGCTGCCGGTTTTTCCTGGCGGCGTGTCGTCACCCTGGATGGCGTGGAAGGTTGGCTGGCTGTGGATCATCTGATCCCCTTCTCTGGCACACTCACAATGACACCTTGATTAGTCAGTGACCAGTGATCAGTAGGCAGTATATCGTTTTTCACCGATCAGTGATGACTGACGACTGCGGGTAACTGCTAACAAAGAAACATGCACCATGAAAAAACGCACGGCCAACCGTATCCATTGGAAATCAAATAGTTCTCTCTCCGCGATTGCAGCGGCTATTCTCCTCACCGCCGTCGCGGTTTTGTCGTCCAGCGTACCTTCGTTGGGAAATGTGCTGCTGGTATGCTCAACGGGACCGGTATTGTTATTGGCAATCAGCGCCATCTATTGGGCCAGGCGCGAAAAGCCGGGGTTCCAGCCTGGAGGCGCGATTGTAATTTTGTTAGGCTATGGCGCTTTGGCCTGTGGTTCTCTGCCCGAAGCTCCCGAACCCATACGATTGGACGCTCTGGCAAACTTTCACATGGACCAACCCTACGAAGACATCGCCAAAGTGATCGGCAATGGCGATTGGCTTTCGGATGAAGAG
>JABGRQ010000066.1:0-3835 GCA_018648225.1 Chloroflexota bacterium | reverse complement strand
TATCCCAGCGGGTATGGATTTGGAAGATTGGCTGGTTGGGCCAGATCGCGCCGACGAGTTGGTCACGGCCTTCGGATTTACCCACCTGGGCGGCGCCTTGATCGAATCCGGGCTTGCCGAAGCCGATGCTTGCACGGATGGTGGGGTACTCGCTAACGGCAAAGCCAGCCCTTGCGGGATGACCCAGGCCAATGCCGAAGTGACAGCCTGGCAAAATATTTTCAACGAAGCCATCTACCATGCCGCACTAGACACACGCGTTCCGGCGCGCCTGCTAAAGGGCCTGTTCGCCCAGGAAAGCCAGTTTTGGCCAGCGTCAAAGCTCGATTTCGAATACGGTCTGGGCCATTTGACGCGTTCCGGGGTTGAGACGGCATTGGTCTGGAGTCCCGAATTGTATGCCGATATTTGCCGGAGAACCCTGGGAACCGACTGTCATCAATCCGGTTCCTATTTCGATTACTTGACAGAGGAATTCTTCGACCGCGACACCTTGCTCGCAGCAACCATTGATCAGATCAATCCGGACTGCCCGCAATGCACAGGGGGCATCGATTCAATGAAAGCGCAGGCCAGCGTGCGCATCTTTGGTTGGTCTTTATTGGCCCATTGCCGCCAGGCTACCCAGGTGATGTACAACGCCACCGGCCAAATCCCCTTGGCGGTGACGGATTACCCTACATTATGGAAACTGGGATTGTATAACTACAACGCCGGATCGGGGTGTTTGTATGAGACGCTGGTTGCAGCCTGGTCGCCGGGCGAGATCCTTTCCTGGGAGCAATTTGCAAACAGCACGACAGAGATATGCCGTTATGGTATCGGCTACGTGGAACAGGTGCTGGACTACGCCGTGCGCATTGGGGATGGGTAATATGCCAGGAAAATATCGACGAAGAGCTCCAAAATATGGTGATCCAAAGAAAATCTTCGTGGTTTTTGTGTCCTTCGTGGATTCTTTTTCAAAAACCAAACGCTGGGAAACTGCCAAAACCATCGCCGCGCTGATCGTGCTTCTGGCACTTCTGGCTTTCTCGTGTTGGTTGAATATCTACTGGTGTTTTGGGTGGTGCTGATGCAAATGGATTTCGTTTACCCCCTGCTTTTGATCTGGCTAGCCTTTGAAGCGGGCTGGAATCTATTCCAGCGCCGCCTGCCCGTGTGGTTTTCTCTGATCCCGCTGGGCGCGGGTTGCGTCTCTCTGGTGGCTGTCGATCAAATATGGCTGGCTGTGATTATCCCTCTAGCCGTGATGGCAACCGAAATCGAAGCCCGGTCACTGCGTATCACCGGCGCGCTGCTGGCCGTGGTTCTGATGCTTCTGGTTTCTCCCGCTGCGATTCCCCTGGCAGCCAGTTGGCTGATCTTCACGGCGCTCTGGGAAGTCCGGGTTCTCTACGGGGCAGACGCCTTGGCCGGATTGGCGCTAATGATCTTTTTCCCGTCGTGGTTGATGCTGGCCTGCATCGGAATAGGCCTGGGATTATGGGCCTTGATGGTGTTGGCATTGCGCTATCAACAGGGTTTTGGCCTGCGCCTTTGGACCGTGCTGGCCAATCGCGCCAAAGGCACAACCTATCCATCTATCGGTGGCTTTGTCCTGGCGCTGGTTGGGTATGGGCTGCTACTCTGGAAGGGGAATATCTAAACATGATGATCCGCCAGCTATGGGTGTCTTTGCTGCTGATCGGTTTCAGCGTCCTTCCAGGGAACCCGCACCCATTCCCACGATCGCCCGAGCGGGTTTCTTCAGCCTGCCTTGCTCAAATCGATGCGATCCTTGCGAACCAATTTCAGGATGGGATCAACTACGATCCCAAATCGCAAAGCTGGTGGTTCGAAGGCATCCCTACCGAGATCGTGCGCTACGATATCCGCGGGGACGGAATCGACCTGGTGAGGGTACGCTTCCTGGCCGATGGAGAACCGCGTTCCGTATGGGTCACCGCAGGCATCCTGTTATGGAGCGGCGAATTCCACACCTGGGGTTCTTGGCAGGATGAGCGCCAGGCCTTTGAAGAACTCATCCCCGGTCAAACCTATCTCCGGGTAGACATCGGCGAGATGCAGGGAGCGCTCGTAGGTCGTGACGGCAGCGTGGATTTCTCCGCATGTAACAGCCCCATGTGCCATATTGCGGAATGGTCTGAACAAGCTAGCCAGAATTTCAGCCAACGCTTTATCACCAGTAACGGGACTACGGCGCCCGGTTGGTATCCCTGGGGTTACCTGGTCTGGCGCATCACCCCACAGGGCAGGCTCGACCCCTGTTCGCAGTTGCCGGTTCCGTTGAATGATAGCGAGCATGTCAGGCTATACAACGGCATCCGGGTTCGATAGCCGATGGACACCTGACGACCTCCCTTTCGTCATCCTTGATATATTCGCCGTAGCGTCATAGATCGACCACAAAGGAGTACACCGTTTTGAATTTCCTTATCTTCCTGGCCGCCCTCAGCATGGCCGTCTTCGCCTTCGAGCTGGCTTCCGCCGCGGCCATCGCGCTGAGCACCTTCGGGCGGGATTACCGCCTGGATGGGGCCTACGTCGAAGGAATGGATGCCGCGCCGATGCGCCGCTCCACCTGGAATGCCCTGCTGATCGCGGTATTCCCCGCTCGTTTCGATCCGGCTGAAGCCAGGAACAAGCTGGATGTCGTCAGTATGCTGCGCCGGGCAGGGTATCCCTACGATACGCCTGGGGAGTTCTATGCCGTGGCCATGCGCACATTCTCGATCTTTCTTGCCGTTGGCGGTTTGCTGGCCGGGGCCTTATTTTTCATGGATATGCCGATGGCGGCTGCGCCCGTTGCTGCCGTCTTTGTGTTTCTAGGATTGCGCCGACCGTATGTACACCTCAGGATGCTGGCAAAACAGCGCGCCGAGGCCATGCGCAATAATATGCTGATTGGCCTATCCGTGCTGCACGCCCTTTTATCCTCCGGGACGGGTGTGCAGGAAGCCCTGCGCCGTGTTTCCGGGGTGGGAGGGCCATTCTGTAACCTGCTGGCGTTACTGGTAGCGCGTATGGAGGTGGAAGATTTCAGCAAAGCCGTGCAAACCACCGCTGCGCACCTGCCCGATCCCAAAGATTTGGAAGCTAACCTTTTTTTGCGGGATGTGGAAGACTTCTTCGTCAACAACCGCCCGATTCTGAGCAGCATCAAGGCCTTGCGGGAGGCCATCCACCGTTCGGTAGTGGAAGCCACCGAAGCCCGGGCCGCCCTGGTACGCCAACGCAGTGGCCTGTTTGGCATCCTATCCGTGGTTGGGTTGATCTTTTCGATTGTTGGCCCGTTTTTGGGTAGATACTAATTGGACGGAGGACGGAAGACAGGCGACCGGTGAAATCCGTCTCCCGTCTTCCGTCCCCGGTCATTCGTTCAAAAAAAGTATGAGGAGGCAATATTTCCATGAACCTGATCCGAACATTCATCAAAGACACCGAAGCCCAGGACTTTGCCGAGTACGCCTTGATCCTGGGTGCGGTGGGTGTTGTGGCGCTGGCCGTGATTTCTCAATACAAGGAAGAATTGATCGCGGCTTTCAACAGCGGGATCAACGCCTTGCGCGCCGCACGCGGTGGATAGGATTGTGAAAGTAGCCAGGGTCGGCGCACGGAGGCGCCGGTATCAAGTGTCAAGCGCCAGGAACCACCTGGCACCGGAACACTTGATACCCCAGCACCCCCGTACTCAGAGAGGTCAAACCATGGCCGAATTTGCTATCGTCATGCCGGTTCTCATCCTGCTCCTCTTCGGGATGACCCTGGCGGGTTTCTATGCCTTCCGAGCCGCGTCTGCTGATTGGGGTGTCTTTATCACCGGGGTAGCCAC
>JABGRQ010000065.1 GCA_018648225.1 Chloroflexota bacterium | reverse complement strand
AGGCTTTTCATCGCTATTTTTCTGATGATGTCCTTGCCCTGCTTCACGCGCACGGCATCGAGACAATCACCGAGCGCGGCGGGCGCGTATTTCCCGTTAGCGGGCAGGCGAGCGATGTTGTGGAAGCGCTGGTCGAATGGGCTACTGGCAACGGGGCAAAAATCTGGACAGATTCCCCTGTAAATTCAATTTGGGTAGAAAATGACCACGTAACCGGCGTTGAAACGCCTCACACCGTGTTGGATGCCGACGCGGTGATTATTGCCACTGGGGGCGCTTCATACCCCGGAACAGGCTCTACAGGTGATGGCTATCGTCTGGCATGTGAATGTGGACATCGCATTGTGCCGATTCGCCCGGCGCTGGTGCCACTGGTTACCGCGGGGGACACGGCTAAAAAACTACAGGGGTTAAGTTTGAAGAATATCTCTGTTGGCGTATGGGTGGATGGAAAAAAATCTACGGATGCTTTTGGCGAAATGCTCTTCACGCATTTTGGGGTTTCTGGCCCAATTATCTTGACGTTAAGCCGCGATATTGTTGATGCGCTTCAGGCCGGGAGCGAGGTGATACTCTCAATTGACCTCAAGCCTGCCCTGGATCATCAAAAATTGGATCTTCGTTTACTGCGCGATATTCAGGCACATGGAAAGCAGCAATTTCAGACATTGCTCAAAGAGTTGTTGCCGAGAACGATGATCCCGGTTTGTATTGAGCAAAATGGAATCGCTGCCGAGAAACTGGTCAATCAAATCAGCGCCGATGAACGAAAATGCGTGCGCAATTGGCTCAAAGACTTTCGGATGGCGGTCATAGACCATCGCTCCTTCATGCAGGCCATCGTCACTGCAGGTGGCGTGGATACGCGCGAAGTTAATCCAAAAACCATGCAATCGCGCCTGATTGCGGGCTTGTATTTCGCGGGAGAAGTGCTGGATGTTGATGCTGATACCGGTGGATATAATCTGCAGGCAGCTTTTTCGACTGGCTGGTTGGCGGGAACGTCTGCGGCATCGCCAGCGGTTGGACGATCTCCATCTATCCCGATTTAGGCAGATATTGTATACTTGTAGGGCATTCAGCAATCAAAGATGCTCAAAAGAGGTGTTATTATGCAAATCCGATGTTCGAAATGTCACATACCTGTTGCGTTGAACCGCGATGCTGTCGTTGATGCGCTTGACCATATCGATAAAGAAAAACTTTCTTTCTATGATTTACGCTGTCCAAAATGCCGCACAATGAACCGCGTGTCGCGTAAACAGTTGCAGCGTTCCATGCCGAAGATAGCTCGCGACCCGGACGATGCCAGTTAGCCACCGCGAATACCATTTTTGGAACAAATCCTAAGGAAGGTGGGCAGCATGAAGACCATGTTGCCCACTTTTTTGATGAAATGTTGGAGCGCAGTCCGTGAAATTCGCATCGTTGCAATCTATTATGCACCGCGTTTGGCAAAAATCCATTTTTGTAGCGCGTATCGTAAGCCATGCTTTTATGCGTTTGGGGGAAGAGCGCGTTGCAGAGGCCGCTGCCGGATTAGCTTTTTATAGTTTTTTCTCACTTTTTCCATTATTGTTAATCTTTAGTTTCCGCTAACTGATTGGGTAGATAAAGGGGCAATGGGCTCAAACATGG